>CAYXVO010000175.1:0-4758 GCA_964467875.1 uncultured Pseudomonadales bacterium
TGGTCCCGCATGCGGTATAGTCGTCGATATAGTGTTCCAGCCACTGATTGAGTTCCAGCAGTTCCGCTTCCGGTGCTTGGCGGCGAGACAGTTGCAGTACGTTTTCAATGATGCCATTCATGCGCTTGCAGTGGCGCAGGATGATCTCGCCCATCTTGCGGTCGCCGTCGGCCAGGCTTGGTGACTCCAGCAGTAGTTGACCCGCATGGCTGATGGCACCCAGCGTGTTGCGGATCTCGTGGGCAATGCCGGCGGTGAGCCGACCCAATGACGCCAGCTTCATCTGCTGGGCCTGTTGGGCAATTTTACTGGTGTCCTCCAGGAAGATCAGAACTTCGCGGCCGCCCGACTTGTGCAGGGCTGCAAAGTTGGCCTGCACGGCGGCTCGTTCCTGGCTGATCCGCATGGGGCTGACACGCTGGGTGGGATTAATCCGCCATTGAAACAGGCGCTCCAGCAGTTCCAGTGGCAGCATGCGCTCGGGCACGTTGTCCGGGTCGTAGTCGCCCAGAAGATCGTGCGCCGCCTCGTTGATCAGGCGCACCCGGCCTTGGGTATCGGCCACGATGATGCCGGTGAGCATACGTTGAATAATCTGATGGTTGAGTTTCTCAAGTTCAATGATATCCCGGGCGCGGGCCTGGGCGAGCTGCTCGCTCACCAGCATGCGCCTGGTAATGCTCTGGATCAGAAGTGCCGTGGCGAAATAAAGGATGCCGAACAGACCAGCGCGGATCACGGCTTCGACACTGCCGGGCCCTTGCAGTAGATGTGCGATTGCCACGCCGAGAATGCCGAGGGCGGCGATGGCGGCGAGAAAAATACCCAGCCGGCCCTGGATCAGGATGTTACCTGCGGCGACGCTGACCACCAACAGGTTGCTGTATCCGCTGACCAGGCCGGTGCTGCTGTATACCAGTGCGACTAACAGCAGTATGTCGACCAGCAGTGAGGTGGTGATGTGGCGCAGACCCGGACGCAAGCGGGCCATGAGCAGCAGGCCCACGAAGATGTGGAGTGAAAGATAGGATGCGGCGGAGACCCGGTAGAGATCCAGATGGACATAATTGCTGATCTCCTGGCCCGGATCCCACAGCAGGGCCGTAACCAGAATCAGGCCGATGACGATGCGGTAATGGTTATAAATCCGAAACAGCCGTGGGGCGTGCTCCGGCAGGGCAGCGCCCGAGTGTGCGTGGTGCATGTTCATGAATGGACTGCGTCCTGGTGCCGGTGGGCAGAAAAACCTGCCAGATGGTTCCTTAAACAGGAATGATTAAAACTAAGTATAATGCATGCCTCGTCACAGATTGGTTGAGGGAGAGAGCAATGGCAGAAACTGTGCGCGTGGTCATGGCGCAGTGCGATTTTCTCGTGGGCGATATACCCGGCAATGCCGAACGTATTATCCAACTGGCGCGGCGCGCGCAGACCGAGCATCAAGTCGATCTGGTGATCTTTCCGGAACTGGCGCTCTCCGGCTATCCGCCGGAAGACCTGTTGCTGCGTCCAAGTTTGCAGCCGCGCGTGGAGAAAGCCCTGGCTGCCATCTGCCGCGAACTGCCGGACCTGGCGCTGTTGATTGGGTTGCCCTGGCGTGAGGACGGCGCGCTGTACAATGCCGCAGTCTTTATTGAGGCAGGCCAAGTGCGGGGCGTGTATCGCAAGCGCTGTTTGCCAAACTACCAGGTGTTCGACGAGAAGCGCTATTTCGAGCCCGGTGATGCACCCTGCGTCCTGTCCCTGAAGGGGCTGCGTTTTGGCGTGACGATCTGTGAGGATATCTGGCGCGACGCGCCAACCCGCAGCACGGCTGAGGCCGGCGCGCAGGTCATCATGACACTCAACGCCTCACCTTATCACCGTGGCAAGCAGCGTGAACGCATCAGGCTGGTGCAGGAGCGGGCGCGCAATGCCGGCGTCCCCATCCTCTACACCAACACCATCGGTGGTCAGGACGAACTGATCTTCGACGGTGGTTCTTTTGCCGTGGACGCCACCGGCGAGGTACTGGTGGCGGCGCCCCAGTTTGAGGAAGCGCTGTATCTGGTGGAGGTGCGGGCGGATCAATCGCAGCCGTCTGGCGTGACCCTGGTGCCGGGCACCGTCGTGGCGCCCATGGATGAACTGGCCAGTGTCTACCAGGCGCTGGTCTGGGGCGTGCGGGATTACGTGAATAAAAATCGCTTCAAATCGGTGGTGCTGGGCTTGTCCGGTGGGATCGATTCGGCCCTGACTCTGGCCGTGGCGGTAGATGCACTGAGCTCGGAGCGGGTGCGGGCCGTGATGATGCCGTTTCGTTATACCTCGGCCATGAGCATTGAGGATGCGGCCCGCCAGGCTGCAGTCCTGGGCGTGCAGTATGACGTGCTGCCCATTGAGCCGGTTTACGAAGCCTATATGAAAGCCCTGGCCGATCCCTTTGCCGGGTTGGCGCCCGACACAACCGAGGAAAATCTCCAGGCCCGGATTCGCGGTGTGTTGTTGATGAGCCTCTCCAACAAAACGGGTGCCCTGGTGTTAACCACCGGCAACAAGAGTGAAGTGGCCGTTGGCTATTCCACGCTTTATGGCGATATGGCCGGTGGCTTCGATGTGCTGAAGGATGTCTTCAAGACCCAGGTGTACAGTCTGTCCAGGTATCGCAACGAGCTGGCGGCCAGCCGGCAGGGCGAGCCCTGGATCCCGCAACGGGTCATCGATCGGCCACCCTCGGCTGAATTGGCGCCGGGACAGGAGGATCAGGACAGCCTGCCGCCTTACGACGTGCTGGATGAGATCCTGCGGCTCTATATCGAGCAGGATTTGAGCGCCGATGCGATTGTCGAGAAAGGTTTCGACCCGCCCACGGTGTACCGTGTGGCACGCCTGGTGGATATCAATGAATACAAGCGGCGTCAGGCGCCGGTGGGCACGCGGGTGAGTGAGCGGGGCCTGGGCCGGGACCGACGTTATCCGATTACTTCTGGCTGGAAGGTCGGAGAGTAGGGGCAATTCATGAATTTCCCCTACATAAGTTGCCCCGTAAGAGAATCCGATGGGACGATGATTAACCGGTCGTGGAAGGTGCGCGGCTAGTCTTCCAGCCAACCAAAGGTCAGCACGCCCTTGAGCGAGCGGTTCTCCCGAATCACTTCCTGGCCAATGAACTTCTGGTTCTCGTCCAGTGAGTCATGCTCGGGATAACTGGCAACCAGCACCTGCTTCATATTGTCGGACTGCTCGTTCAGGCCCAGAACCTGATACAGCTCCACCAGCAGCGCCAGGGCATCCGGTACCGCGGGTGTTTCCGGCAGGTGCTGGACCACGTATTTCGCGCGTTTTGCTGCCGCCACGTATGCTTCGCGCTTGATGTAATAGCGCGCGACCTTCAGCTCGTAAGCGGCAAGACGATTCTTGATGGCGATCATGCGCTGGGCCGCATCGGCAGCGTATGGGCTATCGGGAAAGGACGTCACCAATTGGTTGAAGTCGTTAAACGCCTCCCGCTGTCGGCCAGGATCACGGGCATCCGCGTCGACCGAAAAATAGCGGGCACCCAGGCTGATGTCCGCGTAGTAGTTGGCCAGGCCCTTGATGTAGTAAGCGTAATCCACATGGGGGCTCTGTGGGTGCAGGCGGATAAAGCGTTCGGCGGCAATGATCGCGGATTCCGGTTGCAGCGAACGGTAGCGGGCGTAAATCATGTCCAGTTGCGCCTGCTCGGCGTACCGGCCGAACGGATACCGGGCGTCCAGCGCTTCCAGTTGCGTAATTGCCTCTGAGAAATTTTCGCGATTGAGCGCTTCCCGAGCCCGTTCGTAGTAGACTTTTTCCGGTTCATCCTGCTCTGGCGTCGTGGCACAGGCACCAAGGAACGCCAGGACAAGGACACAGAGACAGCGGTGCAATAACGACATGAGATACCCTGAATAACAAGCCCCGAAGTGACAGGAGCATTTGCAACTGGTTGTGGAGGCGGCAATTATTTCACAAAGCCGGCTGCCGGGACAGGGCTCAACGCCCAGGCCTGGCCGGCACCTTAGATGCTTGGAGTGGTTGATGTCGGAAATGGTTCAGGCGAACTTGGTAGTGCCCGCCGAATTGGGCGAGATGCGGCTGGATCAGGCCGTGGCCCAGCTAATGCCGGAGCACTCGCGCTCCCGCATCCAGGACTGGATCAAAAGTGGTGCGCTGCGGGTTAATGAGGATATCCGTCGCCCCAAGGATCGGGTGGTGGCTGGTGACCGGATCGCACTTCAGGTTGTCGTGGAGGCAACCGAGGACTGGCAGGCGGAAGCCATCGCGCTGGATATCCAGTATGAAGACGAACACATTCTGGTGCTGAACAAGCCGGCGGGGCTCGTGGTGCATCCCGCCGCCGGCCATGAATCCGGTACGCTGCTGAACGCATTACTGCATCATTGCCCGGAGATCGATCATCTGCCCCGGGCCGGTATCGTGCATCGACTCGACAAGGACACGACGGGGTTGATGGTGGTGGCCAAATCCCTGGTGGCGCACACGTCGCTGGTGGACCAGTTGCAAGCGCGCACCATGGGGCGCGAATACGAAGCGGTGGTGCATGGGGAAATGACCGGCGGTGGTCAGGTTCAGGCGTCACTCGGGCGACACCCGGGCAATCGTCAGAAAATGGCCGTGGTGACCAATGGCAAGCCCGCGCTGACTCATTATGGGATCTTGGCCCGCTTCAGAGGCTTTACTCATTTGCGGCTGAAGCTGGAGACGGGACGGACTCACCAAATCCGCGTGCATATG
>CAYXVO010000175.1:4768-6395 GCA_964467875.1 uncultured Pseudomonadales bacterium
CATATGGCCCACATTCAGTACCCCCTGGTGGGCGACCCACTGTATGGCGGGCGCATGAAGTGGCCCAAGGGAGCAACGCTTGCGCTGCAACGGCAATTGCCCTTGTTCAAACGTCAGGCGCTACATGCAAAACGCCTGCAACTGCAGCATCCCGTGACCGGCGAGACCTTGTCTTGGGAAGTGGCGTTGCCCGACGATTTGGTTGAGTTGCTGGCGCTGCTGGAGCGGGAAAGCCCGCTATGAGCCTGGCGGGCCACCCCTCACTGCTGATTCCAGACTGGCCCACGCCAGCATGGGTTCGGGCAGTGGTTACCGTTCGGACCGGCGGCTGCAGTATCGGCTCATATGCGACGCTCAATCTGGGAGATCATGTGGGGGATGCCCCCGCTGCGGTCGCGAGCAATCGTCAGCGGCTGGCTCACTGGCTGGGCTTGGCGGAGGCTCGGATGCAATGGCTCAAGCAGGTGCACGGTGTTCGGGTGGTAGAGGCCGACCCCGGCCAGGGCGTGCAGGAGGCGGACGCCGTGACCACGCAGCGAGCGAATGTGGGGTGCGTGGTGATGACCGCCGATTGTCTGCCGGTGTTTTTCTGTGATCGCCAGGGCTCCCGCGTTGCGGTGGCCCATGCCGGCTGGCGTGGGCTCTGCGCCGGTGTGCTGGAGGCGACCGTTGCCTCATTCTCAGAGCCAGGCGATGTCATCGCCTGGCTGGGACCGGCGATCGGGCCGGCTCATTTTGAGGTGGGCGACGAGGTCTATCGGGCCTTCGTGGCGCGGGCAGCTGAAAATGCCACCTGCTTTGTCGCCAGTCCCACAGTTCCCAACCGCTGGCTGGCGGATCTCTATCAGCTGGCACGCCTGACCCTGCAGCGCCAGGGTGTACAGAGCATTACTGGCGGTGGCTTCTGTACCTTCAGCGATACTGCCCGGTTTTTTTCCTATCGACGGGATGGACAGACGGGCCGTATGGCCAGTGCTATCTGGCTGGCTGATTAAGTTGCCTCGACTCGGTGCTAGCGCTACCAATCTACTAATCTGCCAGATCCAGATTAACCGTACTTGAATCCGTTCGTGGCGCCCCAACATATGCGATAAATGTCAAGCGCTTTGTGCGGATGTGACGCATTGTTCTCGGGGGAACTGCATGAGAATCGATAAGTTTACCAGCCGGCTACAAATGGCTCTGGCCGACGCCCAGTCTCTTGCTGTCGGCAAGGATCACAATTTTATTGAACCCGCTCACCTGCTACAGGCCATGCTTGATCAACGTGATGCCGCTGCCGCCACCTTGCTGCAGCAGGCGGGCGCCGATGTGTCGCGGCTGCGTAACGAGTTGGCCAAGGCCATCGACCGCCTCGCGGTCGTCAAGGGAAATGCGGGCGATGTGCATCTGTCCAATGATCTCGCGCGTGTCTTTAATGTGGCGGACAAGCTGGCCCAGCAGCGCAAGGATCAGTACATCTCCAGTGAAGTGCTTCTGCTGGCGATGCTGGAGGACCGGGGTACGGCCGGACAGATGCTGCGCGAGTCATGTCTGGACAAGAAACGACTTGAGCAAGCCATCGATAAAGTTAGAGGAGGTGAGCGCGTGAACGATCCGGGCGCGGAAGAGAATCGGCAGGCATTGG
>CAYXVO010000176.1:0-3436 GCA_964467875.1 uncultured Pseudomonadales bacterium
AGCGACGGCCGATCAGGCGCTTGACCGCATACAAAGTGTTGTTCGGGTTGGTCACCGCCTGACGCTTGGCAGACTGTCCGACCAGAACCTCGCCATCCTCGGTAAACGCCACGATGGAAGGGGTGGTACGCCCACCTTCGGAGTTTTCAATCACGCGTGGTTTGTCGCCGTCCAGAATCGCCACACAGGAGTTGGTGGTGCCCAAGTCGATACCGATAGTCTTTCCCATAAATCGCTCCAAAACTGTTCTAAGAGTGCGAATTCGTTAAGCTTGCCCCAAGTTACTGCCTATATTTGGACGCAATCTCGTTTTTTCAAGCACCGCACCAATCAAAAAGTGATCAATGCGTGCGGCGATGGCTATGCCTGGGTATCCACCTTGCCCCCGGCCCCACCCTTCGACACCACCACCATGGCGGGACGCAGGAGACGACCATTGAGCGTGTATCCCTTCTGTACTACGGCAATGACTGAATTCGGCTCGGCAGAAGGCTGCTCCACCATGGACATGGCCTCATGCAACTGCGGATCGAACGGCTCACCCATCGGATCTACGACCGCAAGCCCAAACTTGGCCAGGGTCCCGATCAGCAGCGCCAGCGTCATTTCGCTGCCTTCACGCAACGCGACCAACTGATCACCGTCCGCACTGCGGCTGGTCTCAACCGTCTTCTCCAGGCTATCCACAACTGGCAGCAGCTCACGAGAGAATTTTTCGAGGGCGAACTTATGTGCTTTTTCCACATCCTGTTCCGCCCGGCGGCGCACGTTCTGGATTTCCGCCAGGGAGCGCATCAGCTGATCCTTTTGGCTCGCCACTTCCGCCTGCAGCTTTTCAACTTCGGAACCTGCCTCGGCAGCCGTTTCCTCGGCAGCGCCAGCCTCGGAGGCCTCGGCACCGTCCATGGGTTCCTGATTCGGGTCTAGATTCTTTTCGTCTGCGGACATGGTTAGCGATCTCTCCAGAATGTCTGAAAGGTTATTCAAAGCTTGGGTCTATTATTCAAGGCTTGGGACTATTGTTCAAAGCTTGAGACTATATGGGGCTGGTCAGAAAGGGTTTCAAGCAATAAAAATGAATCTTGTATCAGGAGCAGAAAATACTGTATATAAGCCCATAACTTTTCCATGGAACGACCCTATGCTTCTCCAGCTTTCCGTTCGTGATTTCGCCATTGCCGAGCACATCGACCTGTCCTTCGAGCGCGGCATGACCGTGATCAGCGGCGAAACCGGCGCCGGAAAGTCGATTCTGCTGGACGCACTGGGGCTCACCCTGGGCGATCGCGCCACTACCGACAGCGTGCGCCACGGCGCTGAACGTGCGGATATCAGCGCGATATTCGACATCAGCGCCATTCCCGAAGCCCGGCACTGGCTAAAGGAAAACGACCTGGATCAGGGAAGCGAATGCATATTGCGCCGGGCGATCAGCGCCGACGGCAAGTCCCGCGGCTACATCAACGGCCAGCCCTCGCCCCTGCAGATGCTGCGGGAAGTGGGCGAAATGCTGATGGATATCCACAGCCAGCACGAGCACCAGTCGTTACTGAAGAAGGAAACTCATCGCCGCCTGCTGGACAGCTTTGGCCATCATCAGGAACTGGTGGAGCGCGTCTCGCAGACCTATCGCGAGTGGCAAGCCAAGAGCAAGCGACTGCAGCAGTTAGCCGGCCAAAGCGAGGACACGCAGGCCCGAGTACAGCTTTTGACGTACCAGGTACAGGAACTTGATCAACTCGGTCTACGCGAAGGCGAAGCGGAAGAGCTTGAACAAGAGCAGGAACGATTGAGCCAGGCGGAAAGCATCCTGGAGTCGTGCCATATGGCCGTGCAAGCCTGCAAGGAAGACGACGAGAGCAGTAGCCAGCGGCTTCGGGCTGCCATCAATCGCCTGCAGCCGGTGCGAAGCATGCATCCCGCGATTGAGAACGCGGTGAAATTGCTCGAAGAAGCCGAGATCCAGGTTGAGGAAGCCTGCTCTGACCTCCGTCACTTTGCCGACGACTTCGAGGCCGACCCCGCCCGGCTACAGCAAGTAGAAGAGCGGCTCAGTTCCATTTTTCAACTGGCCCGCAAACACCGGACCACATCCGAAGGTCTCCTTGCACTGCACCAGGAACTCAGCCGCGAACTGGAGAACCTGGCCGGCGGCGAGCAAAGCCTGGAGCAACTGGAAGCGGAAGTCGCACAACTGGCGGAACGCTACCTGACGGCTGCGCGCACGCTCAGCGCCCAGCGTCAGCAGACGGCAAACAAGTTCGACGCCCTGGTCCAGGACAAGCTCAAGCAATTACATATGCCATCCATGCGCTTTGAGAGCCAACTGCAGAGCAAGGGAGATCGCCCCGAACAGTTTGCCGCCCACGGCCTGGAAGATATTGAATTCCTGATCAGTCCCAACCCCGGCCAGCCCGCCAAGCCTCTGACCAAGATCGCCTCGGGGGGAGAGCTTTCCCGCATCAGCCTCGCCATCCAGGTAGTAGCGGCCCAGGTCTCCAGTATTCCTTCGCTAGTGTTTGACGAGGTGGACGTGGGAATCGGCGGCGGCACCGCCGAGGTAGTCGGGCGCATGCTGCGCAGCCTGGGCGAAAAGGGTCAGGTATTCTGTGTGACCCACCAGCCTCAGGTGGCATCTCAGGGCCATCACCACCTTTTCGTCAGCAAGCGGCTAAGTGACAACCAGACCCACTCCCAGATCAACAAACTGGAAGCACCGGAACGGATTCGGGAGGTGGCACGCATGCTGGGCGGCATCGAGATGACCGAACAGACCCTGGCTCACGCGGAAGAAATGCTGGAAAAAAGTCAGGCCCGTTAACGGGCCTGGCTGGGATGCGGAATTCGCAGAAAGCGGCTTAGCTACTTCTTCTTGGGTTTGACGTACAGAATAAGGCTGTGATCGACGATCTCGAAACCATGTTCAGCGGCAATTTCGTGTTGCCGCTTTTCGATGACCGGATCAACAAACTCGATCACTTCACCTGACTTGGTACAAACCATGTGGTCGTGGTGATCGTCCTTGGCCAACTCGAACACCGAATGGCCACCCTCGAAATTATGACGCTGCACCAGTCCCGCCGACTCGAACTGGGTTAGCACTCGATACACTGTCGCCAGCCCTACGTCATCCCCCGCCTCCAACAGCGCCTTGTACACATCTTCGGCGCTCATATGGTGGATTTCGGTGGTTTCCAGGATGTTCAAAATTTTCAGACGGGGCAGCGTGACCTTCAGTCCGGCTTTCCGCAACTCCGTATTGTCACTGGCCATGGAGACGTTTAATCCTCGTTCGCAGATCGTTAATCATTCGGTTATCATGCCGTTCTTCGAGCAAGATAGTGGAATCCCTATCCAGATGCAAAAGTTCCTATACCTCGCCCTTCCCGCCTTGCTGGTGCTGGCGGGCCTATCCCTGGCCGGCTGCGTCTTTCCT
>CAYXVO010000176.1:3446-6392 GCA_964467875.1 uncultured Pseudomonadales bacterium
GTCCAGCAGGGCAACATCATCACCCAGGACATGCTCGACCAACTCAAGCCGGGCATGACCCGCCGTCAGGTACATTACGTGCTGGGCGTGCCGGTGGTCGAACCTATGTTTGATCCCGCCCTCGAAAGCTATGTCTACACGATCCAGCGGGAAGGCGGCGACATCAAACAGCAGGTTATCAAGGTCTATTACGAAAACGAGCTCATGACCCACTACAGCGGCACGTTGCTGCCGGCCAAGGATACGGGGCTCACCTCTCGGCCAAGCCGCGAACGGCCTATTTTTGACGACCGCCCACCAATGCCGGAATGAAATGAAGCCCTGCTAAAGAGGGTTCACGCAACGACAGTGAAATAGCGTTAAGAAGACGACAAAGAAGACAGGCTCAGCCCTCTTCGTCCTTAGTTTTGACAGCCCGATTCAAACGGGCCTGCTTCGGATCCACCGCCAGCGGCCGATAGATTTCCACCCGCTCGCCAGCCTTCAAGACATGCTCCCGGGGATCTTTGACGGCTTTGCCGAAAATCCCCATTTTGTCTTGCTCCAAATTGATGTGCGGAAAAAGATCCAAAATTCCTGACCGCAAGACTGCTTCATGCATGGTGGTCCCCACCTCTACGTCCAGCGCAATCAGGCGCTGCTGCGTCGGCAGGGCGTAAACGACCTCAACCCGGATCTTGTCACTCATCCGCTTCATCCAACTAGTTTATTGACCCAACTGTTTATTGACCCAACTGTTTATTGACCCAACTGTTGATGATACGACTGCCTCTTGATAAGGCTGTCTGTCGATACGGCGGACCATTGATATCGCCGGTTATTGATTTGGCTGGCCATAAAGATCCTGCGCCCGGCGACAGAAGGCATCCACCATGGTATTGGCCGCCTGAGCAAACACGGGCGCTAAGGCAACGCCGGCAAGCTTTCCATTGAGTTGAAACGAGAGGCTCAGTTCGACTTTACAGGCATCCTCGGCCAGCACCCGAAAGCGCCAGCTGCCGGCCAGCCGATTGAAGGGACCATCCACCAGCTCCATATGGATCTCGTCAGGATGCACCAGGCGATTACGGGTGGTGAACTGATGACGCAAGCCGCTTTTGGCAATTCCCAGACAAGCCAGCATCCAATCCGGACCCTGCTGCAACACCTCGGCCCGGTCACACCATGGCAGGAACTCGGGATAGGCTGGCACATCATTAACCAGATCAAACATGCGTTGCGCCGAAAACCACACCAGCGCACTGCGATCAATGGTTTTGATCATTGTTTTCCTCAGATGCTTTTTTTACCGGAGTCGCGGGCGCCGCTTCCTGCTCCACCTCGAATTCGAGCATGACTTCCAAATCGGAGACCAGATCATCGGCGGACATGGCATCAGGCGCCGCACCACGCCCCGTCCACCGCTCAATCAGGCCAATGCCACAGAAATTGGATTCCGCAATCTCACAGGCGGTCCGGGCAAAGTTCACCACCGAGACGATCATCAACAGAACGATCAGCGGCGGCGCAACAAATCGTATCAGGATTCGCCACACCCGGTAAAACCAGAGCGACTCCCGTTCAGTAACGACTTCGCGCAGTCCATGAGAACCCACACCCCACCCACAGTAGAGCGCGATCAACAGGGCCGTAAGGGGGATCAGCAGGCCCGCGACCAGCAGGTCATATAAGCCAAACCAGGTTACACCAAACCAATGCTGCTCGCTCGAAACCCCAAGACTCAGGGTCAAGCCCAACGCCAGCGGCGCCATCAGGAGAAGCAGAAGCCAGCAGGCAACCTGCCGGGACAACCGGAACCGTTCCACCAACCAGGCCACCAACGGCTCGCCCAGCGCGATGGCAGAACCCCAGGCCGCCAGTGTCATCAACACAAAAAACAAGGCCGCAAGCAGCTGGCCCAAGGGTAGCTGACCAAAGGTAAGGGGGATGACCAGGAACATGAGATCAAACCCTTGGGCCGGCCCAAGTCCTGCGGCGAATACCAGCGGAAAAATCATCAACCCCGCTACCAGAGATATCAGCAGATCGAGCCCGATTACCCACAGAATTCCCGGCAATATGCTCTGGCGACCCGGCGAATAGGCCCCGTACGCCATCATGGCCCCCATGCCTACGCCCAGGGTAAAGAAGGCATGCTGCGCGGCATACAGCGGGCTTTGCCAGGTATAGGACTGATTCGCATCCCCGAACAGATAGGCACGTGCCGCCACCAGATCACCCCGCATCAGGGCATACACCAGCAGCCCTGCCAGAATAAGCAGGAACAAGGGCATCAGGTACCGGCTCGCGCGCTCGATTCCACGATTGACGCCGCGCCGCAGAATGGTCAGCACGCCCAGCACGAACAGCAACTCCCAGGCCAGTAACTGGACCGGGTCGCTGTGCATTTGAGACAGGGCAAGACCAACCTGCGCCGGTAGCGCAGCAGAAAAGTCACCAAACGCGGATTGGAACACGTAGGAGAGGGTCATGCCCGCCACCACCGTATACAACGCCAACGTCAGCAATCCTGCAACAGTTCCTAGCACGCCGATTGAGCGCCAGCGCGAACTGGAACTAAAGTCCTTCACCAGCAATCCCATGGAGCCGATTGGACTGCAACGACCCAGACGCCCCAGCAGCATTTCGCCATAAAGTAGCGGCAGGGCGAACAGGAGCAGGAATCCCGCATAAGTCAGAAGAAACCAGACGCCTCCGTTCTCTGCCATTGCATAGGGAAAGCGCCAGAAATTGGCGAACCCGATAACCGCACAGGCAGCGGCGAAAACGAATGAACGACGCCCGCTCCAGGAACCATGAGGCGTTTCATGTTTGATCAGCATGGCCTACCCCCCATTTCGGGACTATACCTGGACCCCATTTCGGGGCGATATAGGCAGGATAGCGCTTGTCGCCTCGGCAGCAGTATAGAAACCTCCAGCAACGCAAAGTGAGTGATGAGCCGCA
>CAYXVO010000177.1:0-6388 GCA_964467875.1 uncultured Pseudomonadales bacterium
CTCGAGCCGCTCCAGCACCAGATCCATATGCCCGGCATGTTCACCAGCCGCCACGGTGGAGCGATACAGCGTGGGAAAGGCATTGGGAAATTCGCTCAGGCTTTCCGCCAGAGGGTAGCCTTCCAGGACCTTGGCGCGGATGGCCATCATCATGCTACGGATCTTGGCCTTTTCGCTCTGCTGGGACACCGCGTACAGGGCTTCCTCGACCGGAATACCGGACTGAATCAGTGTCGCCAACTGGCGAGTCACCAATGCCAGGTCGCGCGCACTCAGACCGCCGCCGAGGCGACGGAAGCTACTGGTCTTGTTCTGCTTCTGCACGGACGGTTCGACCGCGAGAGGCGTCCAGCCCTTATCTCTTAATTGCTGCCGGATCTGGCGCGCGCTATCCGCCTCCAAAACGCCTTTCTGCTGGCGCCCGCCCGCATCAAGCGCGCGAAATTCATACGCTGCCATAGTTTAACCCCGGTGAGTTACGCGCAACACTTCTTCGACAGACGTCAAACCCTGCAACACCTTGGCCACGCCATCGGCGTGAATGCTTGGGCCGCTGGAACGCGCATGACGCTCCATCTCCATCTCTCCCACCTGACGGTGAATCAGAGACCGCATGGGCTCGTCGATCGCAATCAACTCATAGATACCCATCCGCCCCCGATACCCAAGCTGATTACACTCAGGGCAACCGTTAGCCCGGTAAATCTGGGGCGGCGCCTTGGGATCTGCCTGGAGAAACTCGCAAATGTCCTCGTCGGGCGTATAGCCTTCCTTACAATTGGAGCACAGCACACGAACCAGACGTTGCGCCAGAACACCGATCAAGCTTGAGGAAATCAGGAATGGCTCAACCCCCATGTCGATCAAACGGGTCACGGCGCCGACTGCGCTGTTGGTGTGCAACGTCGACAATACCAAGTGACCGGTCAACGACGCCTGTACGGCGATTTCGGCCGTCTCAAGGTCACGAATCTCACCGATCATCACAACATCCGGGTCCTGACGCAAAATAGCGCGCAGGCCGCGGGCGAAGGTCATGTCGACCTTGGTGTTAACTTGGGTCTGACCGATTCCGGGCAGGTTGTACTCGATTGGATCTTCAACCGTCAGGATATTGCGGGTCTTATCGTTAATCTGGGAAAGCGATGCGTAAAGCGTCGTAGTCTTACCGGAACCGGTAGGACCGGTCACCAGGATGATTCCGTGGGGGCGATTGATCAGATCGATCAGAAGCTTCTCGTCCCGGGCCGACATACCGAGGTTTTCAACCCGTAAACGTCCAGCCTGCTTATCCAGCAGACGCAGCACGATGCGCTCGCCGTTGGCCGACGGCATGGTCGAAACCCGGATATCGACTTCCCGACCACCCACGCGCAGCGAGATTCGTCCATCCTGAGGCACCCGTTTCTCGGCGATGTCGAGACGCGCCATAACCTTGATCCGCGACACCAGCAGAGACGCCAGCGCGCGCTTTGGCTTCACGACTTCCCGCAGCACACCATCCACCCGGAAGCGGACAACAAGCTCCTTTTCGAACGTCTCGATATGGATGTCGGAGGCACTGGCTTTCACCGCTTCCGTCAGGATCGCGTTGATCAGACGAATAATCGGCGCGTCGTCTTCCTGCTCCAGCAAATCTTCTGTTTCAGGTACTGAGTTCGCCAGACTCGCCAAGTCCATATCATCGCCAAGTCCCTCGACCATCTGCATGGCGTCGGCGGAGTCGTTCTGATAGGCCTGTGATAGCTCTGAGTCAAACACATCGGCTTCGATCTGCTCAAACCGTAACTGCCCCAGCGTTAGCCGGTTCACTTCGGCGAACACATCCGGGTCCAGGCCGGGCCGATACAATACACGCTGCTCCTTTCCGCCCGTTGCCTGAGTAATCAGCACACCGTGTCGCTTGGCAAATGAAAATGGCAAGCGCCACTCAACCGGGCGTAAATCTTTGGCTTCAACGATTTGTTTGTCCAACTTAAACCTCTTCTCCAGCCTTGCGGGATACTGGATCTTGTTTAACTCGCATTACACAGTTTAACAAGGCTTTAGCATTTCTGCTGTTGGCCCCGTCACATCAGATGCAGGAGATAGAGCACCCAATCACATTCGAGCGAGAGATTGTCCGCTTTGGTCTCCAGTCTGTGACCAGAGTATTTTTACTTGAATACGCATTCTGCTATGTTTCAAACGCTGTGGGCAGGAAGCCGATACGAGCAGATTAACCCAGGAGCAGCGGAAACAGCCGAAAACTATTACACTGCCTTGCAGGAATCAACGACTTTAAAAGCGATGACCATGGACAAAGCTTTCATTCTCAGTAAAGCACCTCTCGCAGCTGCAATCGCTTTGACCGCGGGTATGGTTGCAAGTTTCAGCCTCCAGGGTTATCGCCTCTGGCAGCAAAATGACGATTTGGTAACGCCGGAGGCGGGTGTGCAGGCGCAAGCGCCGGCAAAATCCAGCGCGCCCGACGCCAAGCAACTGGCCAACGTGCACCTGTTCGGCGAGCCAGCCGCGCAGACTGCCGCGCAGCCCTTACAGACAGAGAATCTTCCCGAAACCAATCTCCGCCTCACCCTACGCGGTGTCTCCGCGAGCGACACCGAAGGGCTCGCGAGTGCCTTGGTGGAAGGCCCGGACCAGCAGACCCAGGTTTACCTGATCGGTGATACGCTGCCCGGCAATGCCTTACTGCGGGCAATTTATCCCACCCGGATCGTGATCGAGCGCCGCGGACGACTTGAGAACCTTTATTTTCCAGAAGACCGCAACGATAGCAGCTCATCAATTTCTTCCTACGCCGATACACGCGTGGAAGAACCCAGCTACGCTGACGAGCAGGATTATCAACCAGAACAGAGCTATCAGCAGGAACAGGACAACCAGGAAGAACAGGCGTATCAGGAGGAAAACAGCACCGAAACCTATACCGCTGACACACCGACCGACGCATTTGTGCCGGACGCCGTTCAATCCGACGACGCACCGACTCCAACCTATGGACTTGATGCGCTCAGCGAAGAACGCAAGCAGGAAATCCGGGAACGGCTGCAGCAACTGCGCGAACGCATCATGAACCAGTAGGCGCCCCCCCACGAGGCTGATGCTGTTTGGTTGTTCATGAATAAATTCTCATGAACGGAAAGACAGCATCGGCCACATCTGCATCTATACTCATAGAAACTCCAAGGATTGGCGTTATCCTGGGCCAGGACAGCGCCAGATCAATTCGCGATACACTCGCGCCCGTCTGACGCGTCGATTATCTGCCCCAGAACCACCTTCCCAGCCATGCAATACGGGAACTCATGTGATTAGCGGCCTTCATGGACGCTGGCATCGATGCAACCATTTATCTATGTGGCAATCTATTTTCCAAACCTGGGCTCAGCGCCTGATCGCATCGCTCTGCGCGCTGCTAATCTGCACCCAGAGCGTTGTTGCGCTGGAGCTAACACCACACCTGCTCGATCAGGTGCAGGCACGGTTTGGCCAGGAAACACGTGATCGTTTCGAGCACTGGCAGCAGCTACTGAACTCGCCACAAACGCTTCCGGAGGACCGCAAATTACTCCTGGTTAATTCGTTTTTTAACCAGATCAAGTACATGAACGACATTGATCACTGGCAAGTGGAGGATTACTGGGCAACCCCTTTCGAGCTGCTAACCTCCGGGGGTGGTGATTGCGAAGACTATTCCATTGCCAAATATTTCACATTGCGCCAAATGGGTGTGCCCGAAGAAAAGCTACGCATCACCTACGTCAAAGCACTCAAGCTCAACCAGGCGCACATGGTCCTGGCCTATTATCCGACCCCCGACGCCGAGCCTCTGATTCTGGACAATTTAGCCAACCAGATTCTGCCCGCCTCCCAACGCCAGGACCTATATCCCGTGTATAGCTTCAATGGCGATGGCCTGTGGCTGTCAAAACAACGAGGTACAGGCAAGCGGGTTGGCGATGCCAACAAACTAAACCAGTGGAGCCTCATGAACGAACGCTTTCTGAAACAACTCAAAGGCGAATAACCCCTCTCGACAAGGAGCTGACTGGCACGCCCTAAACGCCGCGACTTCCCTCACCCACCCCGAACTTGTCCCGTGAATTTATCTCAGTTCGTCTGGACTATCAGATTCGCCAGACTTAACCTTGTGTTTTAGAACGGCTCTGCGAAACCTATCCGTCGTAACGAGGTTCAAGTTGGCTATTCCACGATTTGACAAAATTCTTGTCGCCATACGCGGCGAAGCCGCCACCCCGGTAATTCGCACCGCCCAACGCATGGGATTAAGAGCCGTCGCGGTCTTCTCTGATGCCGAGCGCAATTTGCCCTACGTCCATCTTGCCGATGAAGCCTGGTATCTGGACGGCACTTCCAGCGCGGGATCCGCGTCCGCGTCTTCAGCCAACCTTTGCCCCGAACGCATACTCGCCATTGCCCGAGCATGCGGTGCCCAGGCAATACATCCAGGCTATGGCAACCTCTCGCAAGACCTCGAACTTGCTGAAAGTTGCTTTCGCAGATCACTGATTTATATAGGATCTAGCCCGGCATCCATTGAGCTCCTGCAAAGTAAAACCGTCGCACGATTCGTGGTTGAAGATGCTCAGGTGCCACTGGTTCCGGGATACCACGGCGCGGAACAATCCTTGCCGGTCCTGCAAGCCAAGGCCGAGGAAATTGGCTATCCAATCCTGATCCGAGGCGACGCAGCAGACGGCGGCGCAGCGACCCGCCTGGTTATGAGCGCGGAACTCCTTTCAGCAGAGATCGCCTCGGCAAAAAGCGCGTTGAAGGCTGCCGGCCTCAAGGATCGTTTGCTGTTGGAGCGCCTCATCGCAGACGCACGCCATGTGGAGATCCCGGTCTTCATTGATCAGCATGGCAACGGAGTATCTTTTCCCGAACGAGACTGCTCTCTCCGCCACCAACACCAGACCCTAATTCTGGAATCACCCGCCTCCACACTCCCTGAGCGCGTGCGCAAAGCCCTCGGCGATGCCGCCCTTCGTTGTGCGAAGACCCTACAGTGCATGGGCGGCATCACTGCTTCTTTTATTCTAGACCCAAGCGATGGCTTCTATTTCATTGGGTTAAAGCCACATATTGAAGTTGATTCAAGCTTAGCCGATCGGGTCACCGGGCAGAACCTGGTGGAATGGCAGATACGTGTAGCCAGCGGCGAACCACTCCCTTGTGCCCAGAACTCCCTGGTCCGGCTCGGTCATGCCATTGAGGCTAATATCTATGCCGTCGCTCCAGCCGAGCCCTGCGAGCCAGCCACACCTGGGCCATCAGATTCCGATAAGGCGCAAACAACGCCGGATAAGACGCAAGGCGCTTCGGAGCACGAACGCATAACCGGGATCCGTTTATGGCATCGCCCAGATCATGTATCCCAAGTGCAGCTGAGCGAGCTATATTCGGCGGGAGATACGGTGGCGGCCAGCGCGCAAGCTCGGATCGCCAGGCTGTGCACCTGGGACGAGAGTCGTCCCGGCGCGCTCCAGCGCTTGCAGGCGGCGTTACGGGCAACCGCGGCCTGCGGCATTGCGACCAACCTGGACTACCTCCATCGTGTCAGCTCTCTTCCTGAGTTCGCCGAGGCCCTGGTGACCACTCGTTTCACATCCCAGCACCACAATGAACTCTGTGTTCCCTTATCTGCGCCATCCGCGCGGGTTGTGGCTATGGCTGCCATCGCCTGGCTTACTCGAGACCAGATCAGTCAGATTCAACAGGCAACACTTCGGGATATCAGAGTAACGCCACTCCAACGCACACCGGGCGAATCCCATTCACTGGAACTCGCGTGGAACGGTAGGCGTTATCTTCTGAATATTGACTGCGCCTCCGATGGTTACCGTGTGCAAGATGAGCAGACAGCAACCTGCACTCGTGCCAGTTATTACAACGATGCACTGATACTGGACCTTGGAGCCCACACAGAAAAGGGAAAGGTGTTTTCAGACAATGACTTATTATGTGTATTTAAAGACGGCTCTAGCTACCAGTTCGATGTCGTAAACCATTCACATACGCTAACACCAGCGTAAGCAACGGCGCCAACAGCGGGTACGCGGTCGAGCCTAGGCCAAGCGCTGGCTGGCAAAGGCCAACTCTCCCTGCTGGCGACGATAGATCGCCATGAAGTCTAAGGCCACCACCTCACAATCGGGCCTCTCACAATCGGGCCTCTCGCAATCAAGCCTCTCACTGCCAAGTAGTCCCGCTCACGAAACCAAGACATAAAAAAACCCGACCATTGGTCGGGCTTTCTCAAGCAGGGGAAATGAGTCCTGTTAAAGGACCTTCTCCAACTCTGCTTCCAGTTCCGGAACCAGTTGGAACAGATCACCAACCAGACCGTAATCCGCCACCTGGA
>CAYXVO010000178.1:0-2080 GCA_964467875.1 uncultured Pseudomonadales bacterium
AAGGCACCGAGCATAACATATATTTAAATTGCACTTTAAGACATGGCAGGATCGGATTTGCCATTCCGAACAAAAGTTGACAGGATCTCCACTTTTACTGGAGCCAACGTAACCATGTCTCTCGCCGAGAAATACTGCCTGACCGCTGCTTTTGTGTTCTTCATGACCGGCCTGCTCACCGGTGTCTGGAAGTATCGCCACATGGCACGCAGCCCAAGCGCCACGGCGCCGGTTTATGTGGACATCGCTCATCGCAGCTCCCTGCTCTATGCCTTTGCCGCCATTTTGCTGGGCCAATTCGCCGCCATCAGTCGTTTCTCCGAACAGGTCAATGCCTGGGCCGCGCTGATCGCCCTGACCTTCTTTGGCCTGGCCATCCTCACCTATGTGATTCATGGCCTGCTGCAGGATACCGACAACCAATTCCAACGCCCCCATAAGCTGGGCAACCAGACCCTGCCCGGACTGCTGTTTGGCCTGTTCATGGCGGCCCTGGTGATCGGCGAGATTGGCGGGGCACTGACCCTAGGCCTGGGTGCGATGCTGCATGTGTGGGAGGTGGCGCTCTAACTTATGGCTTGTGGCTTGTGGCGCTCAAGGGATGGGGAGCATTCCTGAATGTCCGGGCCAGGACGTCCATTAGCAAAGGCTTCGCCTGCTCACGCAACAACCCGCCGTGAGCGGCGACAAGGTGATCGAAATCAAGCGCCAGCAGCCTCTCGAAGTCCGGCAACAGACTTGCGCCTTTTGGTGTGACCCGCTTGAGCCAGGGTCCGCCGATCAAGAGAGTCCGTCGAAAGCCCATCAGGCGCAGCACCAGCCGTGTAAACAGCGAGGTATACAGCCAGTCCGGCCAATATTGAATGCTATCCGTTGTGACAAGCAGCTTCTGATTCTTCAGAAGCAGGGCAGCCTCCGGATACTGTGCCGCGCTGAAAACGAAGAACTCGGCCTCTGGAAAGGGTGGCAGAACATCCGCGTCGATGAGATGGTCTGGAGCCGGAATCCGATAGGTCGTCTGACCGGGTTGGCACCAAAATTCAGCGTTATACCGGTCTATGTAGAACCGATCGTCCAAGCCATGAAAGTCGCCCAGACGCATCACATGGTGTACCCACCCCAGCCTCTCCAGTTTCAATAATTCCGCCTCACTCAAGCGGACCGGATTGATCAGCGTCAGTACCTCTCCATCTCGAACGATGACCATGTTGCGACTCATACGCATGCCCGGACCAACCCTGATGCTGCCACGCACCAGAAAGATGTTGTCGAATATGGAAACGATGGGATCGTGAGGAAAGGCAGGCGGATACATGAAGTGCTCCTTAAACCGCGCCAGCGGCCCACCCTGGGCCGCATTTGAAATCCGTGAACATCGCTTTGCGCGACAGCTATTAACGCTACGACTGTTTACGCTACAACTATTTACGCTACAACTGCTTATGCCACAGCCGGTTCCCCGGCAGGCCATACAGCAACAGCCCCAGATAAGCGGGAATCGACACAATCCACCCAGTGATATTGACGATCAATACCTCTTGCGGTGACAGTCCGGCGGATTGATCGATCTGGGTGACAAAGAAATAGAGGCCTCCCCAGATCGGGGAAAGAATGGCGACGACCAGCCAGAACGTTCGGTTCCAAATTGCCTTACTGAACACGTAGCCGAACAGGCCGATGGTCCCGATCACAAAACTCACCAAAGACAGGATCTCCGGCCAGCCGGATCCTTCGCTAGTCAGCATGAACGGCGCACTGGCAAGACCGAGAAGCGTCATCACTACCCAGTATATTTTCCAAAGCAAGGAACGCTTGATAGGACCGTCTACCTGGAGATCGGCGGACGGCGTTTGATAGGGACTGTCCTGCATGTTGTGAAGCCTTCCTGTCAGAGTGCATGTGTGCAGACGTCCTGAGGAAGGCCGCCCGCTCGTCGTTGAATGCCTTAGCCGCGTTTTTTCACCGGCCGAAACGGATGCAGCCAGCTCGCGAACGGCTGCACCGACCGGGTCTGCAGCCAGACCTTGCCACGCCCCGAGAAGCGGCAGACAAAACCTTCACCGGAGAAGAACAGGGACTT
>CAYXVO010000178.1:2090-6366 GCA_964467875.1 uncultured Pseudomonadales bacterium
TTATAACCGCCGACCTTGCTGACTTTGTAGTCCAGGCCCTCGGTGAAGGCGACGATATTGCCGGTATCCACCACGTAATCGCCGTCCACATCCAGCTCGATCATGCCGCCGTAGGTGTTGAACCAGAGATCACCGGTGCCACTGGCGCGGATCAAAAACAGGCTTTCCCCGGAGAAAAAGCCCTTGGTCAGCCCCTGCCATTTGGTTTCGATCTGCACCCCCAGGTCGGAGGCGACAAAGGCCGAGTTCTGCAGGAAAACCACGTCCCCGTTCAGATAAACGTGGCCCAGATCGCCCGGCGCTCCGGGCGCGATGCCAATTTCGCCCGGACCCTTCTCGGCGGTGAACTCATTGATGAAGATGGACTCCGAGGTCAGCAGGCGCGAGAGCCCACCGCGTATCTTGGTCTTCATCCTCAGGTGCGTGTCCATGGTGGCCATGGCCGAGGCTTCCACCTTGAGGGTCTGGCCGGCGGGCACCTGTACGGTCAGGAATGCGTAATCCGGCTGGCCTTCGATCTTGAAGCGAAAGCCCGGCTGGTCCACATCGGTCTTCTGCATCTGATTACTCGTATTCTGCATGGCTCGCCTCCCTACGCCTTACGGACACGTAGGCCAGGCGATACGGCCCAGCCAAACGACGATGGACTGTGGGACTGACACCAGACGGTGCCCTTGCCCCGGAACTTGCACACCAGGCCTTCTCCCCCCAGGAAGGAGTGGACCCAGCTCTTGCCGGCCTTGCTCAGAGAAAACTCCAGCGTCTCGTTGAAGGCCACGATATGGCCGCTGTCGACGATGTACTCGCCGTCCACTTCCACCGGATAGATCGCGCCGAAGGACGACAGCAGCACCTTGCCCCGGCCCTTGAGATGAACCCAAAACATGCTTTCGCCGGACACCAGATTCTTGAAGCCCTGCCAGCCCAAGTCAATTTCAACGCTGTGCTCGCATGCCAGAAAGGAGCCGCCCTGGACGATCAGGTTCTCGTCTTCCAGATCGTATTCCATCATGTCGCCGGCCAAATTGGAGCCGAGCCAGACTTCGCCGGCCCCCGACTTTGGCTCGAAATGGTTGAGGAACAGGGACTCGCCCACCACCATCCGTTTGAGCGCTTTGAGCAAACCACGCGAGCCCTTTTTATGGGTGCTGGTGGTGATGTCCATGTTACCGCTCATGGCAATCATGGCGCCGGATTCAGCGGTGCAGATTTCACCGGGATTGAGACTTACTTTCGCCGCGGTATTGCCCGGGCGGTGGATCAGTTCGATATGCATGAGGCGCTCCTTACGGCAACCGGGGGTTGATCCAACTGGCCAGACCGGACAGGCTGCGGGTCTGGATCACGATCTTGCCCTTGCCCTCGACCCGAGTGACCAGACCCTCGCCACCGAACAGGCTGGAGAACAGACCACCCGCCAACTGCAGCTTGAGCCGGATGGATGGGTCATAGGCCACCAGATGGCTGGTATCGACGATGTATTCGCCATCGATTTCCCGCTCCAGCAGCGCGCCGTAGGCGCCGTACCAGACCTTGCCGGTGCCGCTGACCATCAGTTTGAACAGGCCCTCCCGCGCAATCCAGGAGACTAACCCAGCCCAGCGCAGGCTCATCCTGACGCCTTCGGTGGCGGCAATGAAGGCGCCGGGCTGCAGGCAAATGGCGTCGTTGTTCAGTTCCAGGCACTTGATTTCGCCAGGCGTCGGCTGCACCAGGGTTACCCGCCGCACGCCCTGCACACCGTTGCTGAAGCGGTTGATGAACAGGCTCTCGCCGCCCAGGAACTTGCGCAGCAACGCCACGAAAAAGCCACCATTGAGCCGAGTCTTCATATCCAGATCCGCCGCCATGCTGGCCATGGCATCGGATTCGGCGGTGATGGACTCGCCGGGCTCCAGGTCCACATTCACATAACTGAATGCGGCACCGCCTTTGATTTCATCTCTCATTTCAGCTCCTGCTGAGGTTTCTGATCGGTGTTATTAGAGTCCGCTTCGATGGCATCCGTGTTATTGATGGCATCCGAATCGGTGGGCTCTGCCCCGTGACGAGCCATAAATTCCGCCACCAGCGCCTGTAGTCGTGCAAACTCCGCATCCAGATTGCGATAGTCCTGGGGCGAGTCCTCGATGCGTTGCTTCAGCGCCTCAATCCGCTTCGTCGTGGCCGGATGGGAGCTGATAAAATCCATGGCACCTCCGACCAGATCGCGGGTATCGGCATCCTCGATCTCGGCCAGGCGCTTTTTCTCCTGTTCGATCAGCTTTTCAAAGAAGCTAATCAAGCCTCGCGGATCAATCCGCGCCTGTTCCAACAACGCCAGCCCCTGCTCGTCCGCTTCCCTTTCAAAATCGCGGGAATAACTTTGGTTAAGCAACAGAGGCGCGGCACCGGCCACGGTAGCCAGCACGCCGCTGACGTCACCGAACAGGGCCTGCACCACCGCGAAATTGCCGGCGGCCTGAATCAGCCCTCGCACGCCATGCTGTTCTCGCACATGAGTTATTTCGTGGGCGAGCACGCCCAGCAGCTCACTGGCGCTGCCCGCCGCCAGAATCAACCCGGCATTGATGACGATGTAACCACCGGGCAAGGCAAAGGCATTGAGGGCGGCTTCATTGGAGATATAAATGCGGTACTCGTTGCGGGGGTCGTCCACCGCGTCAAGCAGCGGTGCGGTCAGTTGCGCCAGGGTTTCCTGTGCCGCGTCGGTCTCGAGAAATTCGTGTCCCATGCGGTACTGGGCGAACACGCTCTGTCCCAGTTTGATCTCCCAGGAGGCTGGAATCTGACGCGCGACCTGGCCACTCACCCAATCCATCTGCGTCAGCAACAGCGTCGGTGTGCCCACCACCAGCAACACCACCAGCACCAGAACCGACCAGTTGAAGCGACGGATATGACGCGCCTTGCGCAGTTGGCGCTGGATTGCCTCATCGAGATGCAGCGTGGGATTGGCAAGAATGGAGCGGTCACTGGTGTAGAGCGTCCAGTCCGGATACTCGGGATGGCGGATAAACACCAAACGGTCGCTGGCACCGCCAAGCTCGAAGCGGGCTTGCGCCAAGGGCAAGCGCACCGACTGCTCATCGGCGGAGAATAGGATTTCTTGTGGAGAGATCAACAAGACACCGGAGGCCCGGCCCTTGGCGAACCCATCGTGAAACGCGTGTGCCTGATATTCCAATGCAGCCCTACCCTGGCAATGCCCCGTGCCAGCCGCGTGGGATGAAGGGTGCAGCCATCGTTCTAACTCATTTAGCCACTTACCATAGACGGCATGTGAAGTGGGCGCAAACTATGCGGTCACCGCCTCATCATCAACAACTCGGCCATACAAGCGAACGCGGTTCCGGCCGGCCCGCTTGGCATCGTACAACGCCCGGTCGGCCATGCGAATGGTCTGGTTACGTGTCAGCACGTTTGCGGCGCCCAATTCAGCCAGGCCGGCCGAAAAAGTGTGGGAAATCGTGCCGCCTTGGTACAGGGTCGGCGTGGCGGCGAACTCGCTGCGGATCCGCTCGACGATCTCCATCGCCTGCGTCACGGCCTCTGCCTGCAGCAGAAGCACGAATTCCTCGCCGCCAAAACGGATACAGACATCGTCCGGACGCACCGAGCGACGCAGCAGGTGACCAAGGTCCTTCAACACCTCATCGCCAGCGTCGTGCCCACGCTCGTCATTGATCGTTTTGAACAGATCCAGATCGATCAGCACCAGAAACACCGGCTGGCCACGGGCCACCAGGGTGGATTGCATTCGGGCGAACGCCTCTTCGAATGCCCGCCGGTTTCCCAGCCCGGTCAGCGGATCCAGGTTCGCCACCGTCAGGGCAATCCGCCGGTCGCGATCCCAGTTGATGAGCTTCTCACCCAGTGCCACCAGCAGGAACACCGCCTCCAGCACGCCCCCCATCTGGGCGTAGGCCAGTGGCATCATGCCCCAGTCGAACAGGTTACTGCCGGCACTGAACACGCTCACCACCAAGCCCGTGCCATAGAAGATCCACGCCAGACAGTACCAGCGGGCATAATGCAGGCCGCGACGATAGGCCATATGGCCCAAAACGGCCAACAGCAACAGCGAGGCCAGACTCGCATGGGAAACGTACAAAACCGGCGCGTACAGGCCCGCAAACCTTAACAGGATCACACCGCCCATGAGCCACTGGCAGGCACGCATGAACTGATTGATGCGGGGGAAATATTCCGCCGTTTTGAGAAAGCCCCGGGAGAACTGCAGGGCCGACATCGCCATCAGCAGGACAAGGGCAGA
>CAYXVO010000179.1:0-6301 GCA_964467875.1 uncultured Pseudomonadales bacterium
TCAGTGGCCGCCGGGTCCATGAGGGCAGTGGCCGGGTCTATCATATTCAGCACAATCCGCCCAAGACCTCCGGTGTCGACGATGTGACCGGCGAGCCGCTGGTACAGCGGGAGGATGACCTGGAAGAGACCGTGCGTAAGCGTTTGGAGGTCTATCACTCCCAGACCGCACCGCTGGTTCACTATTACCAGGACTGGGCGAAGCGCGATGCGGCAGCCGCGCCACGCTATGTCCGTGTCGAAGGTGTGGGTAGCGTCGAAGACATCCGTGGCAAGGTATTCAGCGCGCTGGACCAGGCCTGAATTCTTGCGGGAGGGCTGGTGCCCTCCCTGCAATATTCTGCAGGTCCGGACGGACCTGATTCCCTCCTGTTTCCGGACCGATCGCAATGACCCGAATTCTTGCGCTGGATACATCCTCCGAGGCCTGTTCGGCCGCTCTCCTGACGTCCGACGGCCTGACCGAAGATTTTCGCCTGAGCCCCCGTGAACATACGCGCCTGATTATGCCCATGGTGGACGATCTGCTGCGCACGGCGGGCCTGCGTCTGACCGATCTGGATGTGATCGCCTTCGGCCATGGCCCTGGTTCATTTACCGGGCTGCGTATCGTGGCGGGGATTGTGCAGGGGCTGGCCTGGGGCGCGCAGTTGCCGGTGGTAGGAGTGTCCACGCTTGCCGCGCTCGCACTGGCCGCGGCCCAGCAGCATGAATGTGACTGGGTGTTGCCATTGCTGGATGCACGTATGGAGGAGGTGTATGCCGGACTCTATCGTATCGAAGCCGGTTTGCCGGTGCTGCAGGGCAACGAACGGGTGTGTGGCGCCGAGCAGCTGGTTGATCTGATGCCACCTGCAAACAGCCCGGTTGCCGTTGTTGGTTCGGGCCTGACTTACGAAGCTCGTTTTCCGACAGCGCTTCAGCAGGGAATCAGTCATCGGGATCCGACGCTGCAGCCGCGCGCCGCCCAGGTGGCGGTGCTGGCCGAACCGCTGTGGCGGGCGGGGCGTGTCCTGGCCGCGGATGCCGTGCAACCTGTATACCTGCGTGACGAAGTGGCCTGGAACAAATTGCCGGGCCGGTAGCTCGAAAGAACGCCCGGCAGCCGTGTTCCACCCGGTCAACTGTTTCCCCATTTGTTAATTTGATGGATTCCCAAGGACTGTTCCATGGAATTGCTGCACATCATCGTTCTGGCGTTGATTCAAGGACTCACCGAATTTCTGCCGATCTCCAGTTCCGCTCATCTCATTCTGCCGTCCCAGGTGCTGGGCTGGCCGGACCAGGGGCTGGCTTTCGATGTGGCGGTCCACGTGGGCACGCTGGCCGCCGTGATGCTGTATTTTCGCCGGGACATTGGCAATCTCACCGGAGCCTGGTTCCGCACTCTGGGCGGACAACCCGCCACGGCGGACAGCCGCCTGGCCTGGGCTGTCATTCTCGGCACGATTCCGGCCGGCGTGGCCGGCCTTCTGCTGGGCGACTGGATCGAGGCGGAGCTACGCTCGATGGTTGTGATTGCCACCACCACCATCCTGTTCGGGCTATTGCTGGGCTGGGCGGATAAGGTCAAAGGACATAACCGCGCGTTGACCCAGATTTCCTGGAAAGATGTGTTGATCATTGGCGGCTCACAAGCCCTTGCGTTAATCCCGGGAGTTTCCCGATCCGGCATCACCATGACCGCCGCGCTGTTTACCGGACTGAGCCGCGAAGCCGGTGCCCGTTTCTCCTTTTTGTTGTCGATTCCCCTGATTCTGGCGGCGGGCTCGCTGAAAACCCTGGAACTCGTGGAGCAGGGCGATCAGGCACTGTGGGAGCCGCTGATATGGGGCGCGCTGATCTCCGGCGTGAGCGCCTATCTCTGTATCCATGTGTTTTTGAAACTGCTGGAACGCATGGGCTTTATGCCTTACGTCATCTATCGTGTCGTGCTGGGCTTGTTCCTGTTTGCCCTGATCGGCTGGGGCTGAAATTTCTGGCGCTGATTTGTCTGGCCATGATTTATCGGTCGATGACTTAGCTGGCCATAACTTACGTGGCCATAACGTGGCTGGCGACGGAATGCGCGGCCGACGCGGACAGCCATTTGCCCGTTCAAAGGACCGCCCGGTCAGTGAGGCTGGTCTATACTCTGTGAAGCGTCATTCAGGCGCTTTTTAAGATTTCCGATTTCAGACCCGCATAGAGCGCGTTGTCAGGGTATATGGCGAATTCGATCCCAACCGGCAGTTTTCCTTCGAGCCTTCATCCGGCGCATCCCCGTATCAGTCGTTCGGCTGCGGTGGAGACGCTGGAAGGGGAGGTCGATCGCTCATCCGCTGCTCCGCACAAGCATGTGGAAGGCGCAAGCCCGGCGCTGCCAAGTCCTGACCAGATCCGCAAGATCGAAGCTCAAGCCGAGGCCAAGTCCGTTGTATTGCAGCGTTTTCGTGCCCCGGACGAGCTACCAAAGCGCAGCCAGGACGCACTCGCCGCCTACCGGGATACCGTGGCGGCATCCATTCCCGGCAACGCGGGTGACTTGGTTCGTCTCGATCTGTATGTCTAATGGCGGCCACTGACTCTTCCACGCCATTCGCGCTGGCGGTTGCCTGTGAGCATGCCGCTCTGGCTGCATCCGCGCGCAAGCTGGCGGAGCGCCTGGGGCTGCCATTTGTTGGGGTGGCGGATCCGCGCACCCATCAGGACTACCCCTTGCTGCTCAGTGAACAGGCTGGGCGACTGGCCTTGATTCCCACCGGTAAAGGCGCGCCCGGCGCGGTGTATGCGGATTTCGTCGAAGGCGCGCTGGCCCATCGACGCCTGTATGGTGGTGGACGTGACCAGCCGGTGGCGCGGGCGGTCGGGCTGAAGCCCGGTATCTATCCCTCAGTATTGGATGCCACTGCAGGTCTGGGGCGTGATGGATTCGTGCTGGCCAGTCTGGGCTGCACGGTGACTCTGCTGGAGCGCTCACCGATCATTGCCGCGCTGTTGGCCGACGCCCTCGAGCGTGCCGCGGCCGACCCGGAGGTGGCGTCCATTGCCGCTCGCATGTACTTGGTTCAGGACGATGCCATTAGCTGGCTGCGGGCGCAGGCTGAGCCTGTCGCTGACATCATTTTTCTGGACCCGATGTTTCCCCATCGGGAGAAGTCGAGTCTGGTCAAGAAGGAAATGCGGGTATTCCAGAGCTTGTTGGGCCAGGATCTCGATGCCGACCAGTTGCTGGTTCTTGCGCTTGAGCGGGCACGCTACCGGGTGGTGGTAAAGCGGCCACGGCTGGCGCCATTTTTAGCCCAGCGCAAACCAACCCTGAGCCAGGAGGGCAAAAGCGGGCGTTTCGATATCTATGCGTTGCGATCGCTGGACGATTTGAAGTCCGCTTCCGGAGATTAGGGGCGTCTTGGATTGCGGGAGAGTGTAGGGGCGAGTGTAGGAGAGAGTGGAGGGCGCTCTCAACGGCGAGCGGTGCGGTGGCTGGATGCTAGCCACAGGAAATAACGATTTTGTTGAAGAAAGAGCAAATTCAAGCGATGACCGAACGGTCATCGCTGTGTTTAGTTGTTGCTTGGAACAACAACGTCATCATCAATATGATTATCCATCTTTTCTACTCCTGTTATGGCCTGCCACTGTATCTCGTTGAACGAATTGAATCTTTACGGGATTCCCCGTATTTTGCGAAAAGTCGGCCCGTTTCACGTGCAATTTCCTGTTGCTAGATCGGACAAGCTGCCGATTGTTCAAAAAATCTGATCTATTTAGCCAGAAAGTTTCGCTTTTGCCAGCGGTCGACTGCCGCTAATCTGTCATAACAAGAGCGAGTAGTTGGTCAGATATGGGTTAATCCTTGCGTGTTCATGGCGATGAGGATTGATAGCGTAGAGAGTGTAGGGCTGCAGAAAGTTAACGGCAGCAAACAACGGATGGTGAAAAATGTTGCGTAATACGACGTCGTCCTATGGCTGGGGTGCCATCGTTCTGCACTGGACGGTGGCATTGACCGTCCTGTCCCTGTTCGCGCTGGGGCTCTACATGACGGACTTGTCCTATTACGATGCGCTCTATCGAAGCGCGCCCCATGTCCATAAAAGCGTCGGCGTGTTGTTGTTTGTCGTGATGCTGGTGCGCCTGCTGTGGCGTTTCCTGAACCCACGGCCCCGGCCGGTGCCTGGCAGCCGGCCCTGGGAGATTCGCCTGGCGGCCCTGGTACATGGTCTGCTATATCTATTGCTGTTCGCCATTATGGTCAGTGGCTACCTGATATCCACGGCCGACGGCCGGGTGGTGGAGGTGTTCAGCTGGTTCAGTGTGCCGGCGCTGGTGACGGATCTTCCGTCCCAGGCGGATGTTGCGGGTGCTGTTCATTACTGGCTGGCGATGTTGCTCATGGCACTCGTTGCGCTGCATGCGCTCGGTGCTCTGAAGCACCATTGCCTGAACCAGGATGCGACATTAAGGCGAATGCTGTGGCCGCAGCGCGAGCCGGCGCAGAAGCCCTAGCGCTGGCAAAGATTCTGTTCAGTGCCGGACCTGAAAAATGTTGTTTCCGGATGAAGTCAAAAGCGAAATCAGTAAACCTGGAGATTTTTATGCGATTAGTGAAAACGTTTTCGGCAGTTGTTATGGGTATGGCGTTGACGGTCGGCACGGTCTCAGCCGCCGAGTACGAGATTGATACCAAAGGCGCCCATGCCTTTGTTCAGTTCAAGATCAGTCACCTGGGCTACAGCTGGCTGCTGGGACGCTTCAACGACTTCGGCGGTAACTTCACCTTCGATGAGAAGCAGCCTGAAGCCTCCAAGGTGTCCGTCACCATCGATACCGCCAGCATTGACTCCAATCACGCGGAGCGGGACAAGCACCTGCGCAGCGAAGACTTCCTGCATGTGAGCAAATTCCCCCAAGCGAAATTCGAAAGCACCAAGGTTGAGTACGAAGGCGACGACAAGGCCACGATCAAGGGCAAGCTGACGCTGCGTGGCGTGACCAAGGATATCGAGATCGATGCCGAGCGCATTGGCGGTGGCAAGGATCCCTGGGGCGGTTACCGCCAGGGTTTTGCCGGAACCACCAGCTTTAAGCTGAAGGACTTCGGGATTCCCACCAATCTGGGACCAGCGTCGGAAGAAGTGGAAATGTTCCTGTCGGTTGAAGGTATTCGCAAGTAAACCGACCAAGTTGCGGGAGGCAGGCCCTGGTGGCTGCCTCCCGCATTGCTTTGGCCGGTCGCAGTTTTCCCCGCTGTTTTGTTTCTCATCACTCGATGTTGCCGGTCACCCGATCTTCCCGATCACTCAATACTCAATGTAGTCCGACGGCTTGATCGCATGCCGGGACAGGATCTTGTAAAAGTCCGTCCGGTTGCGTTTTGCCAGGCGTGAGGCATGGGCCACGTTGCCGCCGGCAATTTGTAGCAGCTTGATGACGTAATCCCGTTCGAACTGGTTGCGGGCCTCGGTGAGCGAGGGGAGCTCGTGGGAGTCTTCATTCAGCGCACGCTTGACCAGAGAGAGCGGAATCACCGGCGACGTTGCGAGCGCGGCGGTTTGTTCCACCACGTTAAACAGTTGACGGATGTTGCCCGGCCAGTCGCTGGTGATGAGCGCTTCCATGGCCTCGGGGGCAAATGATCGCAGCGGTGCTTGCGTGCGCTCGGTCAGCTTGCGTAGGCAATAGTTGGCCAGCATGGGGATGTCTTCACTACGCTCCCGCAGGGGTGGAAGCTTAAGGCTGACAACGTTCAGGCGGTAAAACAGATCTTCCCGAAACCGACCAGCCCGCATAGCGGCTTCCAGGTTGATGTGGGTCGCGGACAAGATGCGGACATCCACCGGCACGGTGTCCGCCGATCCCACCGGCCGCACGGTACGCTCCTGGAGCACGCGCAGCAGTTTGACCTGCAGGCTCAAGGGCATATCGCCGATTTCATCGAGGAACACGGTGCCGCCGTCGGCGGCCTGGAACAGACCTCGGTGATTATTGCTGGCGCCGGTAAAGGCACCCTTGACGTGACCGAAGAGCTCGGACTCCAGCAGCTGTTCCGGTAGTGCGCCACAGTTCACCGCCACGAACGGTGCCTCGGCACGTTTGCTGGCGCGATGAATGGCCTTGGCCATGAGTTCCTTGCCGGTACCGCTTTCGCCCATCAGCATCACGTTCACATCGGCAACCGCCACCAGATGTGCCTGGGACAGCAGTTCGATCATCTTGGGATTGCGGGTGATGATGTCCTGGCGCCAGTTCGCATCGTCGGTGTCGGTGGATTCGCGTCCGCCGGAAATCATCAGGGCCTGATCGACCGTGGTCAGCAGTTC
>CAYXVO010000180.1:0-2482 GCA_964467875.1 uncultured Pseudomonadales bacterium
TCAGATAATCCACGTGGTATTTCTTCAGGTATGCCATTGAGGCATATCCTGTTCCAAAATCATCGATTGCGACCTCGATACCGGCGCGCTGGAAGGCGGACAGGGTATTGTTGACCGCGCTCGACGCATTCAGCAGCACGCCTTCGGTGATTTCCACCGAGATCGTATGGCGGGCAAGCTTCATGGCTTTCAGGTGGTTAATCCATTCCTCGTGATTTTGGCCGATAAACTGTAGCGGCGATTTATTGATGCTGATCTGGAATGGACGCTGCAGGAGCCTGCTCCATTCGGCGGCCTGGCGGGTGGCCTCATGAAACACCCAATTGCCCAGCGCGTTGATCTGTCCGCTTTCCTCTGCCAGTGGAATAAAGTCCGTGGGCGCCAGCAAGCCCCGGCTGGGATGTTGCCAGCGGATCAAGGCCTCCGCCTTCAGGATATGTCCGTCCCGGAGGCTGACAATCGGCTGGTAGTGCAGTCGGAACTGATCACTTTCCAAGGCGGAATGAAGATCGTCGATCAGCCGGAGTCGTTGCAGGGCGGCGGTTTGCAGTTGGCGCGTGAAGAAGCTGAACTGGCTGCGACCGCCGTTCTTGGCGTTGTACATGGCCTGATCGGCATTACGGATCAGATCCTCGGGCTGTAGCGCGTCGCGTGGATACAGGGTAATGCCGATACTGCCGGACACATGGACCAATGTCTGCTCCAGTTGAAAGGGGCGTGCCAGTTCATTCAGAATTTTACGGGCGGTAAACTCCACGTGGGAGTCGTCGTCTAGCTCCGTCAGAATCACCGTGAACTCGTCGCCGCCGAGTCGCGCCACGGTATCGGATTCGCGGACACAGCTGTTGATACGGTCCGCCACCTGAATCAGAAGGCTGTCACCGGCGTCGTGGCCGTGCAGGTCGTTGACCTGTTTGAAGTGGTCCAGATCGATAAAGAACAGTGCTAACGGTGTACGCTTGCGGTGGCAATGGCGAATTTCCTGGGTCAGGCGATCACGGAACAGGCGCCGGTTGGGCAGACCGGTCAGGGCATCGTAATTGGCCTCCCGCCAGACCCGCTCATCGGTTTTTTTGCGCTGGGTAATATCCCGGGTGGTGCCGGCAACGGCTTCGAGCTTGCCATGGTCGTCGGTGATCGGTGCCAGGATGTACTCGAAAATCCACTTTCTGCCGGACGGTGCCTTGAACCGGATCTCCGCTCGAACCGGTTGTTTCCGGTCAATTACTTTAGCCAAATGCTCCTGCAGTTGTGACAGCTGTTCCGCGGTATAACCCAGCTCGTCGACACCGCTCCCGAGCAGCCGCTCGAGGGGGATCTCGAGTTGTTCAACGGTGGCCCGGTTGGCATAGATCATGCGCCCCTCCAGGTCGAACACAAAGCTTTGGTCGGCGATGGCGGACAAGGCGGCTTCATAGAGCCGGCGCTGCTTTTCCTTTTCCTGGGCGAGGATCTCCACTTGCTGCAGTACCCGTTTGTAATCGAGCCGTTCAGTATGCCGTGCCTGCGCGATCTGCAAATTGGCGTCGTTTAGCCGAGCACGCAGGTGCAGGCGCTTTCGACAAGCGTGGGCTGCGCCTCGTATTGTCTGGGCGAGCTGGGCGTCGTCTGGCGCGCTGAGAGACCAGTCACTGCCAAGCCGCGGCGTGCGGTTCAAAGTGGCTTCAAGCGCGGCACGTTCCCCAGCGGCAGGGACGAACAGGAGGTGTCCGGATGGCCAATGGGTCCGTACCTGCCGGGCAAGTGCAATGGGATTGGCCACGCCAGGCCCAATGACCACGGCGGCCAATGAAGTGTCGCCCGGATCCAGTTCCTGTAACTGATCGACGGCGGTGGTCGTGTCGGCCGTCATCACCCGGAAATTGGCGCGACGCAGGCGCTGGGCGATTCCGCCCGTGCCTCCTGGATCACCCGCGGCGGGGCCAATGACCAAAACGGATTCTGTGCGTGATTCGATGGTACTCACAACAAGGGTAACCCCAGTAACGCTCGACCGGTCCAACTGCGCAAAAGATCGGTGGTGGGTGACATTATGTGGCTGGCACGGGCATCGCGCAGCATCTGTGCAATCCGGCTGTTGTCGCGGTAGGCCTGGCCGCCGCACATGGTCATGGTTTCGTTTGCGATGTTCACGGCGGTGTCGCCCGCTTCCGCCTTGCTGGCCAGGATCAGGGGGAGTGCGTCCGGTTGCCCCAGATCCGCCCGAATTGCCGCCTCCCGTATCAGGCTGCGGGTTCTTTCGACGCTAACCCACATCTCGCCGAAACGATTCTGCAGGGTGCCGACCCGCGCCAGTGGCTCCTCAAAATAGCTGTGGCGCCGGTTGCGCAGATGGGCGGAGGCTGCATCCAGGGCCGACTGGGCAACGCCCAGATAGGTTCCGGCCATGGCCATCAGAAAGTAGGGGGCAACCACTTCAAACGCATACCAGACCTGGTCACCCTGCTCGCCGAGGAGGTGAGTCTGCGGAACCCGCACGTCG
>CAYXVO010000180.1:2492-6218 GCA_964467875.1 uncultured Pseudomonadales bacterium
CGAGTTGCCGCGCATGCCGAATCCCTTCCAGGGTGCCAGCCATTCCAGCCCCGGTGTGTCCTTGTCCACGACCAGGCAACAGAAGTCTCCCTGGTGATTGTCATCAGTGGTTGCCACCGTGGAAATCACATAGGAATCCGCATGGCCGCCATTGGTGATGAACTGCTTGGTGCCATTGACGATGAAGTCGCTGCCGTCCAGGCTCAGACGGGTTTCCGGCAGGTAGAAATGGGCGCCGGTGCCGCTTTCCGACAGGGCAAGGGTGGTGATGTGCTCGCCCCGGGCAATCGACTTCAGGTATCGCTCCTGCTGATAGCCGGTCGCCTTGGCGGAGATCACAGCGGTTCCGACGCAGTGCATGCCGAAACAGAGCGCGGAGGAGGGGCAGACGTTGCCGATGGTCTCCGTCAAGACGCTCAGGGCCAGCAGTCCCTGGCCGAGTCCACCCAGAGATTTGGGCACATGCAGGCCAAGCAAGCCTTCCTTGGCAAGAGCCTGCATGGAATGCGCGGGCCACAGGCAGTCTTCATCCACCTCGCGGGCGCGGGGGGCTATGTGTTGTTCCGTGATGCGCTCGGCCGCCGCCTGGAGCTCAATCAATGTCGACGACAAACGACTACTCATGCTGATTTTCCGTTACCCAGCGACGGGGTTGGGGTTCCTTGAGATTGTAGATGTGGGGTCCTGATGGCTTCAGTCCGGTTGCTTTCGTCTTGGTGAGAAGAAAATCCCATCCTGGAGGAATTCTACTGTAGGGGCCCGTGGCACCGTTAAGCGCCTGCTGGCGAAGGTTCGGTGCAAAGCCCCTGGCGTACGACTATTCTTTTAAGTAATCATTTTTTTTAAGTAACCGATTGCGTTTTAAGGACGTGGCGCGTCGCCTTCAATACCTCATGGCATTCTCTTGATGTCGCGCTCGATATTGCCGCTCGACATTGAGACAGCCATCCGTCTGCAGGTCGTATGTATGCAAGTTGTACGTCGTAAGTGGCATCTCAGTGATGTCGACGGGAATCTGGACGCCATCACCCGCGTCCGTCAGGACCAGGAAGTTGCACCCCAGGATGTAGGCGTTTCCGTCAGCGGCGCTGGTCGCATCTGGCGCGCAACCCAGGATCTCTACAAGACCGGTACCCATCCCGCCATCAGCCTCTGTGTAAGGCGTCGTGGTCAGATCCTGTTCAATCGATCCCTGGGCCATGCCCGAGGCAACGGTCCACAAGATAGCCGGCATTCGCCTAAAATCCTGATGACGCCGGATACGCCGATCTGCCTCTATTCCGCGTCGAAAGCGGTCACCGCACTCCTGATGCATAAGGTGGCGGAGTTGGGGCTGGTGAATCTCATGGATCCGGTCAGCGACTATCTGCCGGAATTTGCCCAGCACGGCAAGCGCAGCATTACGATTCATCAGATCCTGTCGCACCGGGGCGGTATTCCTGGGCTGGCACCCAATACCCCGATTGCAACCCTGTTCGATCCCGATGAAGTCTGGCGCCTACTGTGCGAGGCGCGCCCCATCTGTGTCGACGGCAGTACGCTGGCTTACCATGCCATTACCGGCGGCTTCGTGTTGCAGCGTGTTCTGGAGAAGGTGACGGGTGACAGCATCCAGAACTTTCTGGATCGCTATATCCGCCAGCCGATGGGCATGCGGTATTTCACGTTCGGCCTGGAAGCGGCACAGGTGGAAGAAGCGGCCGACAATTACTTTACCGGTCCACGCCCACCGTTTCCCCTCAATCACCTTGTGAACCGTGCTCTGGGTGCCAGTTTCGAAGTGGCGGCGCAGGTCTCCAATGGTCCTCATTGGCACCAGGCGGTGATTCCGGCGGCCAATATTTATGGCACCGCGGAAGAAGCGGGACGCTTCTTCCAGATGATGCTCAATGAAGGTGAGTGGAACGGACAGCAGGTGTTCCAGCCGCAAACCATTCGCCGTGCGGTCGAGGAGTACGGTCGTATGCAGTTGGACCGTTCGCTCTGTATTCCCATGCGCTATAGCGCGGGCCTCATGCTGGGCGCTAATCCGGTGGGTATGTGGGGGATTAATTCCGGACGTGCGTATGGTCACGTGGGACTGATCAACAAGTTGTGCTGGGCAGATCCGGACCGGCACCTGTCGGTCAGTGTGTTGACCACCGGCATACCGCTGATGAGCCATCATGTGCCCAGGCTCGTGCAACTGGTGCATGAGATCAGCCGGACCTGTAAGCGCGGGCGTTAGTGCGCCCTGTCGCCCAGGGTGCCGAAGCGTTGGATGATCAGTCGGGTATTGGGGCGGGGGTGTTAGCCTGCAGCAGCGGCAATTCAACCGAGCCACTGATCTTGGCATAGCCAAGCCAGCCCTGTGGGTTGAGGAAGTATTGTGCGGTAAAGCCCTGGGCCACCAGTACCAGGGTGTCACCGGTTTTGAGCTGACGGGCCACCGCCGGCATTTCCACCCGGTGTTTGCCCGCACCGGCAATCGGCACGAACTGCTCGCTGAGAACGTCCACATAACGGCTATGCGCGCTACGTACACCCAACGCGACAAACACCAGTCCGCGTCCGTCATCGGTCTTAAGATCCAGCGTCAGTTGAGGAAAGCCGATCATGTCCTGCGGCTGACTCAGGTTCACCAGGGGGATGAACGCTGGGCGCAGCCAGCCACCGCTGGTGGCCTGCGTCTCGGCGGGCTGTGGCGGCTCGGCGGCGATCCAGCCGAGCAACTGATCCAGCGGCGACAGCAGCACCTCCAGGGCACCGCTTTGGGACAGTTTGAGGCGGGTTGGCCGAATCTCGAAGTCGGGCCCACCTTCCGCCAATTCACTCAGTTCGACGCCTTCGTCATCGGCAAAGGTCACGCAGAGCTGGGGAATGACCTGTCGCGGCGGGTGCTCTTTGAGCTTCTCGTCCCACCACTGCAGAATCATCTCGATCGCTGTGAAGCGAGTGTCGCCGCACACCAGATCGTCCTGGGTGTTATAGAGCGGTAGGCCCGACCAGCGCTGCATGGGCCAGGGCAGGATATGGCCGTCCTGGATCGCGATCAGCCGCCCATCGCGTCCCTGGTCGAGTGCGCATTGCCAGTTACGGTAGCCTGCGCGCAACGGCATGAGGCTGTCGCGAAACCCCTGAAGAAACAGCGCATCGGCCTGAATGGCCTGATCTTGGGCGCAATAGGTGCTGGGACTGCGCAGGGCGAATTCCTTGGCCGCAGGTTCACTCAGGGTGCCACCGAGCAGATCCAGATAATCCAGCGCCAAGCCAAAATCAAAGCCGCTGCTGAGGGTGCCCAGTCCCACCAACGCCGTGGTCCAGGCGGATTTGACCTGACCCAGGGGCGCCAGGGCATCGGCCAGGTCGTACCAGGTGGCGATCGGCACCAGCGCATCGATGCGGGCATCGCGCATGCTGCCAAGAATCTGCACCGCACCGCCGTAGCTCTCGCCAATGGTTCCAATCAGGGGGTCGTCGTCTCGGGTGGCAAGGCGTGGCACTTGTATTTCGGCCCAGTTGATGACCTGGCTGAGATCGCGCACTTCGTAATCTGGGTGCATCAGTTGCACATCGCCGCCGCTTTCGCCAAAGCCCCGTTGGTCGTAGGACAGTACCCAATAGCCCTGGCGCCATGCTTCAATAGCGGCACGTCCGGACAGAACAAACTGGGCATACAAACCATAGGGGCCGGACGCGCGGAAGGCGCCGAAGCCGTGGGTGTGAACGATCAGTGGCGCCTGCTCG
>CAYXVO010000181.1:0-6210 GCA_964467875.1 uncultured Pseudomonadales bacterium
TTCCTCCGCCTCATGTCGCGCCTGCTCCATGCACTTGCTCTCCGTGATATCACGGGCACTAACCACCGCCAAAACCGGCTTGCCGTTCTCGTCCAGGACTGGTGCGCCACTGAAACTGACATACCAGGTCTGGTCGGTGTCCCGCCGCCGCCCCCGCAGCTGGAGGTCGTCGATCAATTCTCCCCGCAGCACGCGATTGGCCGGCCAGTCCTCGTAGGGCACCGGCGTACTGTCGGGCAGCCAGAACTCGAGCATGTCGCGGAACTCACGGAGCGGCCGTTGCATTTCCTCCATGCTGGCAAAACCGCCGAAACGCCACAGGGCCGCATTCAGCATGATGAGGTTGCCATCCATGTCGTAAACGGAAATGCCCTCCCGAATAGACTGAAACACCGCCTCCAACTGAGCCCGGTTACGATCAGCATCAGCCGCCATGGCGCTCAGTTGTTCCACCAGGCGCTCGCGCTCCTGATCGGCCTGCTTGCGCGCGGTAATATTCGTGGCGACCAGGCCCACGCCGTAGAGCTCCTGGGTTTGGCGATCTCGCACCGGAAACCGAACCATCAGGTAGGTCCGTCCGCTGCCATCCGGTTGCGGAACCGTCACTTCTATGCGCACCGGCGCATCTGCATGCAGCACATCCGATGCATTGGGCCACAGCGCCTCATTGGCCGCGGCAGGCAACACGTCGATCAGTCGCTGGCCGACAAGCGATTCAGCCAACGGAGGGTTGAGCACCGCGTTCAGGGCCTCGTTGGCGATGACGATCCGTCCCCGCACATCGGTCAGCGCGATCAGTACGTCGCTGTTATCCAGGATCGCCTGCAATTGCGATCGCTGCCGGAGCAACGCCTCGCGGACCTGCTTCTCGGCGGTGATATCCCGGAAGATCGTGGTACATTCACCCGGCGCGGGGCTATGAACATAGATGGAGAGCCATTGCTCGGAGGGCGGAAAGTAGACCTCTTGAGTCAGCTCCTCTCCCCCCAGCCCAACCTGGGCGTAATTCGCTATGAAATCGAAGTCGAAATTTTCGACGCCCGGGAATAGTTCGGTCACCCGCCGCCCTTCTGTGTCCGCCTTCCTGATCCCGACCATTCGCTCACAGGCTTCATTAATAGCCTCCACACGCAGGTCCACCGGCTTACCCTGCTCATCGGTTATCACATGCAGATGAGTAATGCCATTGGTGCTGGCATTGAACAGCGCATTGTAGCGGCGCTGGCTCTCCTTCAACGCTGCCTCGGTTTGCACTCGGTCGGTGATATCGCGCGTGAAGAAGGCGAACGTGCCGGGATACGGAGAGAAGCAGTGCACTTCGTAGTGGCGAGCCGTGCAGGAACTATAAGTATCGAAACTGACGGGGTTGCGGGTCTGCGCCACCTGGCTGTACTGATGAAGCCATAGAGGCTCCTGGTCCGGATCCCACTCGCGGGACGGGCGGCCCAGGATATCGCGGGTCAGTCCGGTGTCGCGCTCGAAGGCGGGATTGATTTCAAGCAGGCGAAAGTCGATGGGCTGGCCGTGCGAGTCCAGGATCAGTTCGCCCCAGCCAAAGGCCTCCGTCATATTCGAAAACAAGGTTTCGTAGTCTTTCCAGCACCGATGCAGGGCCTCAGAGGTTTCCTTGAGCGTCTGCTTGAGCGCCTTGTGCGTCTCGGGCACGCTGTCTTTGCTCATCAGTCTTTGCTCGCCTCTAATCCATTAGAGAGTTCTACCGCCTCCTTGCATTATGCGCTTGGGATGCACCAAAGACAGGCCGGCGGCCCCTATGGCGGAGCGCCCTACGCAATTCGCCTTCCCGCGTCGGAACGAGAATGCCCGGGAAACAAAAACTTGCCCAGCTCCGCAATGAATTTGCGTGGTTCCGTGTAGACCAGCGCGTGCCCGCTGTTTTCGAAGCGCACCAAATGCGCGTTCGGTGCGTTGGCGTGAAGGAATAACTGGCCCTGATACGGGTACATTTCCGAGCGCATGCCAACCATCACCGTCATTGGCACCGGCAGTTGCGCAATGCTGGGACGCATGTCGTAATCCTGCTCCAGATAGGCGCGCAGACATTCCACATAGGCGTACCAGTTCTCCGTGGGCATAAGAACACGCGCGAGTGGCTCGATCCGGGTCACCTGCCGCGCCAGGTGCTTCTCGTATGGCCGATGCAACGCGAACGCGAAGAACTCACCCAGCAGCCGCCAGAACTCCCGCCGCAGCGTTACCGGCAAGCTACGAAATGGCTGATTGCGATCGTATGCCGCGACCTGCTCCAGCAGACCGTAGAGCTCGCCGACCCGTGCCTCATGTTGCGCACCGAATAGGCCATAAGCCCAGTCCGCCCGGTTCCGGCATTGGGGTGACTGATCAATGTGAAGATAGCGGCTGACGCGCCGGAAACCATTCAGGCGATGGAACTGAAGCGCGGTGTAAGCACCCATGGAGATTCCGCCCAACATGACCTCGGACAGCCCCAGGTGATCCAGGATGTCATCCAGGTCCTGCGCATAGTTGGTGAGAATACAGGGCTGGTTATAACGCACCGAATGGGAGCGGCCAAATCCCCGCAGATCGGGCAAAATGAATTGGCACCGGTGCAGGTAGGGCCAGATCAGTGGCAGCCAGTGGGCGGACGCACCGCCAAACCCATGGAGCAAGACACAGGGTGCTCCCCGGCCGATCACCCGGACGTGGAGTTGTGCGCCATCGCGCATCCTCAGGTAAGGCATACAGCAGCTCCTATCCGTTCGCATTTATCGAAACCTGTTCGTTAAAAGCCAGGTCTTGAAAACCTGGCCTTAAAGTCAGTATAGGCTTGGTAAAAGCTGGATGCTGCTTAAGACAGAAAGGATGAGTGGAGTCGGAGTCTGGACTGAAGCCAACTCGTCTCAGGAATAGCCGGGCGGCTGGTAGAGCACCTGAATGAGCTGATAATGAAGGACACTGCCATCACCGATCGACCAGGCAATTCGGTCGCCGGCGGACAAGCCAAGCAGTGCCGCCCCGGCCGGGCTCAACACGGACAGCTTACCGGGCGTGCCATCCATCTCGTGGGGATAGACCAGTTTTGCCAAGCTGGTACGCCCAGTGTCCTCGTTCTGAAACTGCACCAGGGAATGCATGGTGGCAACGTTCGAAGGTATGGCCCAAGCTCGTACCAATGTTGCCCGCTCCAACTCCTCGAACAGGCTCCTGGAAACGCCCCAGCAGTCATTCACCCTTTCTGCCATTTCAAACAAACGATGGCAGTCATCAATTGAAATGAAAATATCAGGCTTAACAGTCACGTCCCTTCTCCGATCTTACAGAATCAACGGGTTCGCGATGGCCTGCCCCCTCATCTGGGGTATCAGGCTATAGTGTTAATCAGGCTATAGTGTTAATCAGGCTATAGAGTTACCGATGAATGACCGGCTACTGATGGATCACGTCGATGATACGCACGTGCAGCCTTTTGTTGCCGGGCAACGGCCATTCGATTTTATCGCCCACGGACAATCCGAGCAGTGCGGCACCAGCCGGCGCCAGTACGGAAATTTTGCCGGGCGTACCATCAACCTCATGCGGGTAAACCAATTCCATCTCGTGCTCCTGACCGGTGTCCTCATTGGCAAAACGCACGATGGAATTCATGGAAACCACCGTTTGGGGCATGGCTTCAGGGGCAACGATGGAGGCCCGATCCAATTCGTCGAACAGTTCGGGAACCACGGTGGGTTGATCGTACACTCGCTCCAGCAGCGCGCAGAGACGGTCAAAATCCCGGGTAGAGATCGTAATAGCAGGTAATTGAGACATTCGCCTTCTCCAGTGATCGATGGCTGAAATGATGTGAACTATAAATAGTGAGCGTTACAGCTAGATCCGCCGGACCCGTATAAAAAACTGCTCGGATCCGGCGTTAGGAATGGAAGACGGCAAAACGCGCAAGAACCCCCTGGGCAAGGGTTCTTGTAGAGATGAGGCCGATGGTGGGACGGGAAAGCTTGTTCAACGACATGCCCAAATTGAATGATCTGCAGCCATCCTACCACCTCTGAGGGAATTTGCCAGCCTTCCAGCACAGGACTGGACAACGCCCCACCCCCACAGTCCCAGGCTTCCTTTCCAGCCCCGGTTTCCTTTCCAGCCCCGGTTTACTTTCCAGCCTTGGTTTACTTTCTGACAGGCCCTCCTATGATAAAGTCCTGGAGAATTTCCAGCGTTCAGCCTGCCACCCACATCGAGATCGCAGTTAACCCGCCCATGGAACGCCTTCATGAAACGGCCCCGTATTTCTGCTTTTACCTGGCTGATTCTCCTCTCTGTACTCCTGGCCTCGGTGTGGCCGGCCCGTGGCGAGCTCGCACAGGCGCTGGCGCTGGCGGCAACGCTCGGGGTCGCGCTGCTGTTTTTCGTGCATGGCGCGGCTCTGCCGCGCAAGGCCGTGATTGCCGGACTAACCCAGTGGCGTCTGCATCTGTTTATTTTCAGCATTACATTTCTGATGTTTCCACTGTTGGTGGTGCCACTGGCCCGGATGGGATCGCCCTGGCTGCCGGAGCATCTGCTGCTGGGATTTCTTTACCTGGCGGTACTGCCATCGGCGGTTTCCTCCTCTATTGCCTATACGGCGGTCGCCAAGGGCAACGTGCCGGCGGCGATCTGCAGTGCGGCCGGCTCCAACCTCCTGGGCATGTTGCTCACGCCCCTGCTGTTGAGCCAGATCCTGGACCGCTCGGACCCGCAGGCTTTTGCCCTTGGCGGCTCACTGCAAAACATCGTAGTGGAGATGCTCCTGCCCTTTGTCGCCGGCCAGCTGCTGCGTCCGGTCCTGCTGCCCACTCTCACGCGCTATCCGACCCTAAGCGAACGGGTCGATCAGAGTGTTCTATTGCTGATTATCTACGTCGCGTTCGCGCAATCGGTGGTGAACGGTCTGTGGGCAAAAATGCCGGTGCCCGTTTTGATCCTAGCCGCCCTCCTCTGCCTCTTCCTGCTAGCCGGTGTGCTGGCGCTGACCCGGATCCTGGCTCGTCGCCTCGGCTTTACCCGGGCGGACGAAATCGCGGCCGTTTTCTGTGGTTCCAAGAAAAGCCTGGCCTCCGGCCTGCCCATGGACAAAGTCCTCTTTGCGGGGCATCCGGGCTTTGGCCTGAACCTGCTCCCCATCATGCTGGACAACCAGATCCAGATCATGGTGGGGGCGCTCCTGGCGGAACGCTATGCGCGTCGGTCCCGCCAGTCTCCCCAGTAAAATCCGCCAGACTCTTCTTCTGTCTGCTCCACTGCACCTCTCCACCACCGTTCACGGCGCTTCTGGAGCGATTTTCACTCATGTTTTAGCGCTTGCCAAAATTAGAATGATCGTTCATTCTACGTCATCATTTTCATCCCCAAGATACTAATCCCCGCATATCCCCATGAAGAGGTCCGTCATGTCGTCATGCACGCCGCTGGTCCGTACAGCATTCGTTTCACTGGTGCTGAGCGCCCTGATGTTATCCGGTTGCGGAGAAGCCGAGCAGGCAGCTCCCCAGGCTCCTGCGCAGATGCCAGCTCCCGAAGTATCAGTGGCCACGCTTAAGGCCGAAGACATCACATTGACCCGGGAACTGCCCGGCCGCGTTACGGCCTCGATGGTAGCCGAGGTGCGCCCCCAGGTGAGCGGCATCGTCAAGAAGCGGTTGTTTACCGAAGGCGGCTATGTCAAAGCGGGACAGCCTCTCTATCAGTTGGAAGACGCCACGTACCAGGCCGAACTCCAGCGGGCCGAGGCATCGCTGGCGCGCGCGAAAGCGACACTTGAAAGCGCGGAGATCACGGCGAAGCGGATGACCGGGCTGGTGAAAATCGACGCCGTCAGCCAGCAGGACAATGACGACGCCCAGGCGGCGTTGCTGCAGGCTCGCGCCGAAGTCAAAGTGGCCGAAGCCGCCCTTACCAGCGCCAAGGTCACCCTTGGATACAGCCGCATCACGGCTCCCATCAGCGGCTATATCGGCAAATCGGCGGTCACGCAGGGCGCACTGGTGACTCTCAACCAGAATCAGCCCCTGGCGACGATTCAGAATCTGGACCCTATGTACGTGGACCTGACCCAATCCAGCAGCGAATTACTGCAGATGCGTAAAGCACTGGCAGCGGGCACCCTGACGCGCCTGGACGACGTGCCGGTCACTGAGCGTGGCAACGAAGTCACGATGGTGAAGCGGAAATGCTCGCCGGACGTCCCCGGTG
>CAYXVO010000182.1:0-6205 GCA_964467875.1 uncultured Pseudomonadales bacterium
GCGGCGCCAATGGCGCGCATGCAGTGGTGAATTCGACCTGGCCCCAGACGGCCCTGGGCGATCTCGAAGCCACGGCCGGGGCCGGCAATAATGTTGGCCACCGGCACCCGCACATTGTCGAAATGCACCTCACCATGACCGGAGGGCTCGTCATACGTGCCGAACACCGGCAGCATGCGCTTGATGGTCACGCCGGGGGTGTCCTTGGGCACGATCACCATGGAGTGCTGCTGATGACGGTGGGCGGTGGGGTCGGTCAGGCCCATGAAAATGAAAACCTGACAGTCGGGATGACCCGCGCCGGTGGTCCACCACTTCTTGCCATTGACGACGACTTCATCGCCCTCGACCACGGCGGTGCCCTCCATGTTGGTGGCATCGGACGAGGCCACGTCCGGCTCGGTCATGGCGAAGGCGGAGCGGATCTCGCCCGCCACCAGGGGCTTGAGCCATTGTTCTTTCTGTGCGTCCGAGCCGTACTTGATCAGCACTTCCATGTTGCCGGTATCCGGCGCGCTGCAGTTAAAGACCTCCGAAGCCATAAAGGAGTGGCCCATGGCTTCCGCTAGCGGCGCGTATTCCACGTTGGACAGGCCCACGCCGTATTCTTCGTCCGGCAAGAACAGGTTCCACAGGCCCTGGCGCTTGGCTTCGGCCTTGAGTTGTTCCATCACCGGCGGTTGGGTCCACTGCTGCCCCGGTTGCTGCAGATGGGCATAGTATTCCGCCTCGGCCGGCAGGATCTGCTCCTTCATGAAGGTCTGGACCTTCTTGAGGTACTCTTTGGCACGGGGTGAATGATCAAAGTGCATGGAATGTCCTCGTGCGGCGAATAGGCGAATATAAGCGGCTTGCCTAATAAATGAGTGGCTTGCCCGGTAACTAAATGGCTTGCCTGATAAATGAACGACTTGCCCGATACTAGGTAGTCTCATACCATTAAGCCAATGAATAAACGGCATGAGCGAATATTAATAATATGCATTTATCCCGTATCGACCTGAACCTGTTCGTGGTGTTCGAGGCAATTTATAGCGAAGGCTCCATTACCCGCGCGGCGGAAGTGCTGCACCTGACCCAGCCCGCCGTGAGTCATGCCCTGGCCCGGTTGCGGGAAACTCTCAAGGATGACGTGTTCGTGCGGACCCAGCGGGGCATGGCACCCACGCCGTTGGCCCAGCAGATGATCGGGTCGGTGCGGGAGGCCCTGCAACGCCTGCAGTTGACCGTGCAGGAAAACCGCAGCTTCGAGGCCTTCGAGCTGCAGAAGACGTTTCGCCTGGGCATGCGCGAGCTGTTCGAGGTGATGGTGCTGCCCCGTCTTGCAAAGGATGTGGGACGGCTGGCGCCCCAGGTGGAATTGAACTGCCTGCGCGTGGCCCGCCAGGAAATCGCCCATGATCTGGCCAGCGCCCGACTCGACGTGGTCGCGGATGTGCTGATCAGCCATGACGACAGCATTTGCCATCAAAAATTGCGGGAAGATCATCTGGTGTGCCTGCTGCGCCCGGACCATCCCCTGGCGGGGTGCTCGCTCAGCCTGGAAGGCTACCTGACGTTGCGCCATGTGCTGGTGTCATCGCGCGAACGCGGGCCGGGGTATGAGGATATCGAATTGTCGCGCCATGGTTTCAGTCGCGACATCGGCCTGCGCACGCCGCATTATTATGCCGCCGCTTTGGTCGTGGCTGAGACCGACATGGTGCTGACGGTGCCAGCCTCGTTCGCGGAGGTGCTGTGTCGTCAGGTCGAGTTGAAGCTGCTTGAGTTTCCCATTCCGCTGCCGCCTTTGGAGGTCTATCTCTACTGGCACCGGAATTTCGACCGAGACCCCGCCAACCGCTGGTTGCGGGAGCGGATTCTGGCGGCAGTGGAAAACTAGGCGCGGTGTGGCCGGTTGATCGTACCCGACACTAGGCCGAGCGCCCCTCGTGCACCAGCTTCCAGGTTTCATGCAGGATGCGGGCGTCATTCGCGGCCCGGTGGGTGGTGAGACCGAAATGGTGGATGGCCTGCTGCCGGCACTTCGGCCAGGCTTCGATCTGGGGCGGGGTCAGAATCTGCGAGACGGAGTCCAGCCCGAACCGGGGGGCCAGGCGGGCAGCACGGAACAGCCGGTGCAGCCAGAAGCTGTCGAAGGTCCAGGCGTCGGAATAGGCGATGTCCTGCAGGCATTCGTTGAGGCAGGCGGCCACCTCTGGTACCTCCACGCCTTCATCCAACAGCTGCTCCCGTGCAATACCATGAATGGCTTGTGCCGTGGCGGACCAGTCGTCCCACAGCGGCGCGGGGCGAATCAGCCAGCTATGCAGGCTACCATCCGCCAGGCACACACCAACCTCAATGGGATAACTGCAGATCAGGTCCAGACTGGACGCTTCGAAATCGATAAAGGTGGGCATGGGTGCGAGGGCTGCAAGTGCTCCGGCGTCAGGGGGCCGTTGACGGCTGTCGGGCAGATTGGTGGTCAAAGGCTCGGTCCTGTGCTGATGCTTCATTATCGACTCCGGCGGGGCGCGTGCCTAACTCGGTGGTGGCCGTCAGAAACGGGCGGTCGAGGCGGGCATCCATGTGCGGCCACACATCGGTCCGATGGTTAACCCGCTCTCGTGACAGCTAAATGACATCTGCACTCCGCGGGCTCCAGGCATGCTCATCACCCAAGTCGGAGGACTATGTAGAATCACTGAGTCCCGGAAGGCTCAAGGATAGTCGATACTTCACCAGGGCCTGAATGTCGTCATAGATGATGTTGCTCAGTATAGGTGAATGCCGGTGAGGTATTGTGGCATTTTGCGACAGCGCCACAGATTGCCTGGGCAATTTTGTATAGACTCAGGGGGCGTGAAGTCAGAATCGTGACGTCTGTCACGTTATAGTCTCTGTACAAGGGATTTGGACAAGGGATTTGGACAAGGGATCTAGTCACCAAGATGTTCCGTCGTCTCGTCAATCTGGTCAACATCGGCATCGATGCGTCTCTGTCAGAGGAGCAGGCTCGCTTTGTTCGCCTGTGTAATCAGTCTACCTGCATCATTATATTGAGTGCCTTGTTGCCGCTCGTCTGTTATGTGCTGGCGGGCTCGCGCCTTTTGATCGCTACGGCTCTGATCTTGCTGCTGATCCAGTTCGCGGCAATCGGCCTCAATCACTTCAAGCGTTATACAACTTCCCGTCTGTTTCTGGTCCTGGCAAACGTCTGCCTGATTTACCTGTTCTCCACGATCGTCGGCGAGGAATCCTATTTTTTCCTCTATTACATGTTGGCCCTGTTGGCGCCCTTTGCCCTGTTTCCACCGGAAGACCGCTGGGCGCAGCTATTTTGCGCGCTGGTGACGCTTAGCGTCGTGGTGATCGACATGGTCTTGAATATCCGTCTTGTCGACTGGTCCCTCAGCGCAAACGAACAGGCCCTGGTCCGTGCCTTGGTCATTCCCATCGTCTTTGTCGGCAGCTATGCCTTCGTGATGCTGTTGTTGCGGGAGAATCAGTGGGCTGAGCGGACGATTCACCTGTCCAATCTCAAGCTCGAAACCCTCGTCACGTCCCTCAACGATACCGTTTTCGAGATCAACGACCGTTTTGAAATTCTCAATGTCTGGTGTAGCGAGGACGCCAGGCTACCCCATCCGCGTTCAAGGTATCTCACGGAGCCGGTGACTGATTTTCTGCCGCCGGAACTGGTGACCCTGTTCCGTGAACAGATTGGTCGCGTATTTGCCACCGGCGAGCGCGCCCGCTTTGAATACCAGTCGCCCACCGATGGGCTTTGGTACAAGGCCAAGATTTCCATTCTGCCGGTAGGAGGGGGATCGGAGCGCCGGGTTTCCGTGGTGTTGCAGAATATTCACAAGGAACGCGCGGCCCGTCAGCGCATGCTGATCAATGACCAGATTATCCAGGACAACCACGACGCGATTCTCTATCTGGATCGCAATGGCCGGATCCAGTCCTGTAACCAGGCGGCGGAACGGCTGTATGGATACCTTGAGGAAGAAATGCAGGGGCAATCCATCGGTCTGTTCCGGATCACCGACGATGTCGCCACCCCGGACATTCTGCAAACGCTCGCTGGCCGCGACGGCTGGAGCGGCGAGATCCTGCAGCGGCGCCGGGATGGCAGAACGTTCGATGTGTTGATGACCGTCTCGATGATCCGCGCCGACGCTGGCATGGTGCTCGGCTATGCCCTGATCTGCCGTGATATCTCTGCCGCCAGGGCCGCCCAGGAACTGTTGCGCCGTAGCGAGTGGCGCTTCAAGTCCATGGCCGAACACGTACCGGGCGTGGTGTATGAGGCCTGTCTCTATCTCGATGGAAGGCCTTGGCATTTCAATTACGTCAGCCCCCGGGTTCGGGACGTTCTCGGGCTGGAACAGGATGAAGACGCTCTGGATCTACCCCGGCTGCTGGCGAACGTGCATCCGGAAGACTTCGATCGGGTACGGGAATCGGCGCTAGCGGCCGCCCTTCAGCGCCAGCGTTGGGATTGCGAAGCCCGCTTCCTGCGCAAGGAAGGCACGGTGAAGTGGATTCACGGCTATGGCTCGCCCATCGAATGGGACGAGACGCGGGTCGTGTTCCACGGCATCCTGATGGATGTCACCGCGGAACGAACTCACAGCCAGGAGCTGACGGCCGCCAAGGAGAAGGCGGAAGAAGGGTCTCAGGCCAAGGCGGAATTCCTGTCGGTGATGAGCCATGAAATCCGCACGCCCATGAACGCGATCATCGGCCTGACCCACATGCTGCTGGATGATAATCCACGGCCGGAGCAGGTTGAGAACCTCAGCACGCTGAAGTTTTCGGCGGAAAACCTTTTGTCTCTGATCAATGACATTCTCGATTTCAACAAGATCGAGGCGGGCCGGATTGAGCTGGAACAGGTGGATTTCGATCTGTTCCATCTGCTGGACAGTATCAGCCGCACCGCCAGTTATGCCGCGCGGGAGAAGGGCCTGGAGATTCGGGAGAAAATTGATCGGCAGGTGCCGCGCCGGGTCCTGGGGGATCCGACCCGGCTGGCGCAGATTCTCAGTAACCTGCTGAGCAACGCCGTTAAATTCACCCACCAGGGGCTGGTGGAGCTCTGCGTGCGCCGCCTAGACGCCACACCGGATCCCGCCTGGGCGACCCTCGAATTCCGGGTGACCGACACCGGGATCGGTATTGCCGAGGACAAGCTCGACCGCATCTTCGAATATTTTACCCAAGCCGACGAAAGCATTACCCGCTCTTACGGGGGGACCGGGTTGGGGCTGGCGATCACCAAGGCCCTGGTGGAACTGTTCGGCAGCGAGATCCGAGTGCAATCCGATCTTGGCAGTGGCTCCAGCTTTCACTTCACCCTGCGCCTGGCTTGCCATCAGACCCAGTCGCCGAAGACGCCATTCCTGTTGCCGGTCAACGAGCAGGTGAAGCTCGACGGACGGCGTATCCTGCTGGTGGAGGATAATCCGGTCAACGTCATGGTGGCGGAAAAGCTGCTGCGCAAGTGGGGCGCCGAGGTGGACACGGCGGAGAACGGCTTCGAGGCGGTGGAGGCGGTGATCGCGCGCAGCTATGACCTGGTGTTGATGGATATCCAAATGCCGCTGAAAGATGGCTATGCCGCCACCCGGGAGATCCGCGCGCTCGGCGGCGGCCAGTACCAGCGGTTGCCGATCATCGCCCTGTCCGCCGCCACCACCGAGAATGTGCAGCGCGAGGCGGTGCGGGCTGGCATGGATGGTTTTCTCACCAAACCCATCAACCCGGGCGAACTCAAGGCCAAGATCCTGCGTTACCTGCAAGCACTGGACAGCCTCACGGCCTGATCATCCCTAGCGGGCCCGCCGATTAGCGAAGAGCCCTCCAGATTGGGTAAAATGGGGCCCTTGTTCTATCTGCCGTAGCCGATCAAGGGGACCCCATGCATTCCGTTCATTCGCAGACTCCGCCGGAAGGCCAAGCCGGCTCGCGGGTCGTGACAATTTACTCCGGCGGCATGGACTCCTTCACGCTGCTCCACAGCCTGTTGCGCGCGGGGCACGAGGTCCATACGCTGTCGTTCAATTACGGCCAGCGCCACTCCAAGGAACTCCACTATGCCCAACGGGTGTGCGAGGAGTTGGGCGTTTCCCACAAGATCGTGGACATCACCGCCATCAACCAATTGTTACAGGGCTCGTCTTTGACCGACGACATCGAGGTGCCGGAAGGGCAC
>CAYXVO010000183.1:0-6187 GCA_964467875.1 uncultured Pseudomonadales bacterium
TTGTAACCCCCTCCAGCAACCGGCTCTCATCGCGATCGCCGGATAGGAGTGAAGGCCGAAAAATCGACAGGGAGGGATAATCCAGCAAGGTCAGATCACGCTCCAGCTCACCTTTTACCCGGTTATAAAAGAACTTCGACGATGGATCGGCGCCCAACGCGGACACAACCAGACAATGCTTGGCACCGCTGCGCCGCAGCAACCGCGCGGCAAGCATCGGAAAACTGTAATCGACCTGGCGAAATGCCTCATTGGACCCGGCTGACTTCATGGTTGTGCCCAGGCAGCAAAAAAAATCGTCGGCATTGATTCCGGACAACGCTGTTTCCAGATTCTGAAAATCAGCAAGAACGATCTGATGCAATCGACTATGCACCAGCGGAACCTTGCGGCGGGTCACGACAACGACCTGGGCATAGAGACCACTATCCAGTATTTCTCGCAGACAGTGGCGGCCGACGAGGCCGGTCGCACCTAACAACAGCGCCCTTCGTTGACTCTCAGATTTTGGCAACCTGCTCTCTCCTCATTTCCGGCGCGCGGGATTCACCTTTCAGATTCAACCCGCGCAGCCACTCCTCTAACAGGGACCAAACGCCGGTATGCGCTTCCGGCCCTGTCACCAGAACCGAAGACTCCAATGTCTCATCGCCCGTAATTTGCGGCCGATCCAAAGAAAACCAGCTTTTACTCTGCCCACCCCATTGCTGATACAGGTGCTTCGCATCCTCGTCGTGGCGTCGGGAATCCTGTGGCGGCATCAAAACGGCCAGGGGTACCATGATATTGGGAACACCCGGCCAGATGCCGGCTTTTCCCCGGCGCGACCATAACCCACGGCGCCCACACCACCGCATGCGTTCCACAATCAGCGAATAAGGCTCCACCTCCGGCCCCTGAAATGGCAGCCCCTCAACGACGCCCTGACGCTGCAAACGCCAGTGGGCGACAAGATTGAGTCCTGGAATCGGTGACAAACGGGCGGAATAGCGCAAACAAGGCGCAATGAGTGCGACGGCTGCGACCTGATGCGGCGATAGCGTCCCCATGGCAAGCGCAGTGGCGATGACCGCTGCACTCCAGCCATGCCCCACCCAAACCGGATGGCTTCCAGTCTGCTCGACAATAAAATCGTTGATGGCAGGTAGATCATCCTTGCACAAATCAACAACCCGGGTCTGTTCGTAATCCTGATTGCGAGGCGTGAGCCCATGCCCCCGAAGCTCCGGCAGCCAGACGTCGCAACCTTGTCTGGCGAGAAAGGCCGCAAGTCCCTGAGCATCCGAGGTTAGCCATATTCCCCGGTTCTGGAAGGCACCATGCAGCAACACAACCGGCGGGCGCCGCGCAGTTGTCGCGCCTTGTACGGCTACCCGCGTCAACGCGATGCGTACCGACGTGTCCGTACTGCGATCCGGCCTCAGGGAATAGACATCTTCGGCCAGATCCCGCACGAGCTCCGCCGAGACGAGCGATACCGGAAATATCTGACTACTACTGCGCATGATTTCGCCTCAGCGCTCTTTTCCTGACGCTTGCTAGTGCTGTCAAACTGCCCGAGTCCTTCACGACGACCAGAATTCGCGGACCCACCGTCAGATATGCTTGTCCGCCAGGAAGAACCAGGTGTCCAGCACCGAGTCCGGATTCAGAGAGACGCTATCGATTCCCTGATCCATCAACCACTTGGCGAGATCAGGATGATCGGACGGTCCCTGGCCGCAGATACCAATATATTTGCCAGCGTCCTTACAGGACTTGATTGCGTTAGACAGTAGCGCCTTAACCGCATCATTCCGCTCATCGAACAGGTGGGCAACGATACCGGAGTCCCGGTCCAAGCCAAGCGTGAGCTGGGTCAAGTCGTTGGAGCCGATTGAGAAGCCATCGAAGTACTGGAGGAAATCCGCGGCCAGCAACGCATTGGCCGGCAGCTCACACATCATGATGACCCGCAGGCCGTTCTCTCCGCGCTTCAGCCCGTTCTCCGCCAGTAGTTCGACCACCCGCTTCGCCTCACCAACGGTGCGCACGAACGGCACCATGATTTCCACATTGGTAAAGCCCATGACATCCCGCACTTTTTTCATTGCGCGGCATTCCAGTTCAAAACAGTCCCGAAAGGATTCGGAGACATAGCGGGACGCTCCCCGGAAGCCCAGCATCGGGTTCTCTTCTTCCGGTTCATAGAGGGTGCCGCCAATCAGGTTGGCATATTCGTTCGACTTGAAGTCGGATAGTCGCACAATGACTTTCTTGGGAGCAAACGCCGCAGCCAGGGTGGCAATCCCCTCGACCAGTTTTTCAACGTAAAACTCCACCGGATCCCCATAACCCGAGGTACGTTTCTCAACGGCAAGCTTCACATCACGCGGCAAGGAGTCGAAATTCAACAGAGCCTTGGGATGAACCCCAATCATGCGATTGATGATGAACTCAAGACGCGCCAGGCCCACACCTTCATTGGGCAGGCGTTGAAAATCAAAGGCCCTGTCCGGATTACCAACGTTCATCATGATTTTGAACGGGATCTTCGGCATGGACTCGACGCTGTTCTTACGCAGTTCGAAATCCAGGATGCCTTCATAGATCATGCCCGTATCGCCTTCGGCACAGGAGACCGTGACATCCTGGCCATCCTTGAGGACATTCGTGGCCTTGCCACATCCCACGACCGCCGGAATACCGAGCTCCCGGGCAATAATCGCTGCGTGACAGGTGCGCCCACCACGATCCGTGACAATCGCCGACGCCCGTTTCATGATCGGCTCCCAGTCGGGGTCGGTCATGTCGGTGACCAGCACGTCGCCGTCACGAACCTTGTCCATCTCCTTGATACTGGTAATGACGCGCACGGGACCACTGCCAATCTTCTGCCCGATGCTGCGACCTTCCAGCAGGACCGTGCCGGTTTCCTTCAGCAGGTAACGTTCCATCACGGCATTGGAGCTGCGGCTCTGCACCGTTTCCGGACGGGCCTGAACGATATAGATTTTGCCGTCATCGCCGTCCTTCGCCCATTCGATATCCATGGGACGCCCATAGTGGTTTTCGATGATCAACGCTTGGCGTGCCAGATCCGCCACTTCCTCGTCGGTGATACTGAAGCGGCTCCGCTCCTCCATATCCACCTTGATGGTCTCAACCGAACGTCCAACCGACGCGTCTGAGCCATAGATCATCTTGATCATCTTGCTGCCAAGATTGCGCCGCAGGATAGCCGGGCGCCCTGCTGCCAGAGTTCCTTTATGAACATAGAACTCATCCGGATTGACCGCTCCCTGCACAACCGTCTCACCCAGGCCATAGGACGCTGTAATAAAGACGACGTCACGGAAACCAGACTCGGTATCCATGGTAAACATCACGCCGCTGCAGGCCGTTTCACTACGCACCATGCGCTGAATGCCGGCGGACAAAGCCACCTGGTGATGATCGAAACCGTGATGCGCACGGTAGGAAATGGCGCGATCATTGAACAGAGATGAAAACACTTCTTTGACGGCGTGTTTGAGGTTATCAATCCCGACGATATTCAGGAATGTTTCCTGCTGGCCGGCAAAGGAGGCGTCAGGCAAATCCTCGGCAGTCGCGGACGACCGCACGGCCACGGCCAGGGTTTCGTTACCGCCTTGCAGTTGACTGAATGCCTCTTCAAGAGCCTGGTCCAGCGTGGCGGGAAATGCCGTCTCCACGATCCAGCCCCGAATCTTCGCACCGGTTTCCACCAGTGAGTTCACATCATCGACATTCAGGGCATCCAGTGCGGCCTTGATCTTGCTATCGAGGCCATCGGTTTGAAGAAACTCGCGATAGGCCTCTGCTGTGGTTGCAAAGCCACCGGGGACGGACACGCCTTTCTTTGAAAGATTGCTGATCATCTCGCCCAGGGACGCATTCTTACCGCCCACCCGGTCTACGTCGTCCATACCGAGGGTCTCAAACCAAATGATGTAGTCTTTCAAAATGCATCTCCCATCCAGATAAAATGCTAGCCGGAGTGATAATGTTTAGCGACGGTAGCGGGAAGCCAGTGTGCTTCTCGACAACCTGATGCGGAGCTCGCTCCCACATGGGTTTCGCTATGATTAGGCGCGCGTCAGTTTATCACTTTCTTTTTACCGAATATATTTCCACACATGGCGTTACAGCTGCACATTCCTGCATTGCAAATCATTCGAACCCGATTAAGCTAAGGTCAAATCCCACAGGCAGGAAAGACATTCCCATGAAACGGACCGCATTCTTCATTTCAGACGGCACCGGTATTACGGCCGAGGGTCTGGGTCACAGCCTCTTGGCCCAATTTGAAACCATTGAATTCGAGCACGTCACCCTGCCCTATACCGACACCCTGGAAAAGGCCGCGGACGCAGTGCGTCGTATCGACCAGGCCTTTCACGCCGACGGCTTGAAGCCGATTATCTTCGATACCATTGTGAACAAAGAGATTCGGGATGTCATCGCGCGCAGCGAAGGCTTCATGGTCGACATTTTCGGGACCTTCCTGTGTCCGCTTGAACAGGAACTGGGTCATCAATCTTCCTACACGGTCGGACAATCCCACTCCATCACGAAAAATGGGTCCTATTCCCGACGAATCGAGGCGGTTAACTATGCGCTGGACAATGATGATGGTGCCCGCACCCAACGTTATGACGAAGCGGACCTCATTCTGATTGGCGTCTCGCGCAGCGGAAAGACCCCCACTTGCCTCTATCTCGCCTTGCAATACGGCGTCAAGGCCGCGAACTATCCCATTACTGAAGAAGACCTGGTAGACCAGAAACTACCGGACGCACTGCGGGTTCACCGGCACAAACTGTTCGGACTCACCATTGATCCGGATCGCCTGGCAGTCATTCGCAACGAACGCCGCCCCAACTCCCGATACTCGTCCATAAAGCAATGCCAATATGAGGTGGAGGAAGTCGAACTGATGTATCGGCGTGAGCGCACCCCCCATCTGAATTCCACGGAATGCTCAGTCGAGGAAATCGCTACGCGTATCATGATGCAAGCCGGCCTCAAGCGCCGCATTCGTTAATGCTTAGTATCGGTGCGACTTGGGCTACCGGTGCGTCCGGTATCAATGGGTACGCACCGGTTGTCCTCCCTGCTATTTCCAAGCTGCTAGCTTAAGAGTGCTGAGCGGTCAGTGATTTACAGCTGCTTCACCGCAAGGCCCAGTTTTTCGATCAGATCCCGGTTTCGCTCGCCGGTAATCACCGCCACGCTGGCGAGCTCGGGCTTCAGGTAAGTTGCCGCCACGCGTCGCAAATCGTCCAGAGTGACCTTGAGAATTCGCTCCCGGAAACGCCGGCGCTGGGCGGGGCTGCGTCCAAACAAGTTGGAATGGAATGCACTCTTGGCCTCGCCAGCCGGTGAGCGCGGCTTATCGATCTGCCCGATCACGCCCAGTATCGCCTGCTCAAGATCTTCCTGATCCTGTTGCTCCCTCAACAACCAGGCCACAGAGCTGTCAAAATCCGCCAGCGTTTCCTCAAGACGTGGATCACGGTAGGAATAAAAGCGAAAGGCTGCAATTGCGCTGTCCTGAGATGCACCTGAACCGTAAGCGCCACCCTGCTCCCGAATCGTCCGATGCAGATAGCCATTGCGGAGATAGCCACCCAGGACCGTCAAGGCGGCGGCATCTTCATGTTCCACGGGCACAGTCGGGTAGGCTTTGGCACAGAAGTTCACCTGGGTGTTGGCAACCCACCCCTCAAGCGTTTTACCTCGAACACTGGGCAACTGAAGTCGCTGCGCGCCCACAGAGCCTGGAGCTGACTGCCAACGTTGTTCCAGCCCCTGCGCAAAGCTCGCTAATTGTTCCTTCTCACCCACAATCAGATGATGTCGGCGCTCGTTGGTCAACGCACGATGCAGGTCCTGCAACTGTTGCCCCAACTCCACCTGCGCCAGGTCCGTCTCTAGCGTTTGGTCGAGCTGTTTAATCCAGCGAATGCCTTCTAGTCCACCCAACCGATACGCCAGCGCGGCCGCTGGCGCCATGGCACTCACTGCCGCGCCCATTGCCAAACCATGTCCGTTATTCGTCACCGACTGCTCGCGACGGGCCCGAATCTGAGACACCAGCTCGCGCAGACGTTCCGGCTCATCGAAACGAGCACCAAGGAAAATCTCCTGCATGAGCTCGCTCAACTTGTCCTGATTCCGGTTC
>CAYXVO010000184.1:0-6143 GCA_964467875.1 uncultured Pseudomonadales bacterium
GCAGGGCAGGGCAGGGCAGGGCAGGGCAGGGCAGGGCAGGGCAGGGCAGGGCAGGTGAGGTGGCTCGTGCGCATTTAGCGGGTCGCCTTGCGCGGACTGTTCCCCTGAGTATCGGGGATACTATTTCCTCTTAAGAAGCGCCAATTGCGCCGAGGCAAATTGGTAGGTCTCCCGCAGGGCGACCGTGTCATCGCTGGAAAGCCGGGCGCCCGTGGGGGCAAAGGCGCTTTCTCTCAGGTTATTGATTGCCGTCAGCAACTGCTGGTGCAGGGCAATCAGCTGTTCACGTTGAGCTTCATCGAGCGCGAGTCTGGTCGCCAGGTCAGGCATTTCGAATATCTCGGTCACCGGCGCGAGTGCCGCCTGTAAATCGGCCTTGCCATTATGGCTGAACGCGGATTCGACCAAGGCCGGATCCCAATCCTTGTTCTCCAGCGAAAGCAGGCGCTGAAGTGGCTGAGCGACTTCCTGCTGCAGGGTTCTCTCGATGGCGCTGTGGAGACGTTGGTCTCGTTGCGCCTGTGGAGCCTGACTCCAGGCGGTAGGGTAGAAATGGCCAGGAGATTGCCAAGCCGCTACCAGCGCCTGCAGATCCTGCGTCAGCATATCGCTCACGGTCTCCAGGAACTGGCGTCGGCGTAATTGGCTTTGGGAGCGTTCGCTGGCTTGGGCGTCTTCGTTCACCCGGGCGTAGTCCTGCCAGGAACGTCGGGTTTCCTGATCCTGATTTTCACCCCACAGCAGAAACTCGAGGGCATGAAAGCCCAGGGTCACATACTGGGCGTCACCCAGATGATGCTGTTCGTTCAGGTTTTCCTGAGTGAGGGGGATCGATTCGGCAAACACCAGGCCGCTAAACGGATAACCGGTTACATAGTCCAGATATCCGGGCTCCAGCGGATAGGCATCGAGGCGATCCCACAGGCGGTGGAGAACGGGCTCCATGGAATTCTGATCAAACTGCGTGGAGCTCTGATCGAACTGCGGATGCTCCAGTTCCAGGTTCTGGTAAAGGCGGGTGGCCTTGTATGCTGCATGCGCGGTGCGCCAGGCATGGCGGGCTGCTTGCAGTGAGTCCTTGCCTGGATTCTCAAGCAGGGCGTCCACCTGACGGTGTAACTCGGCCGTCGCAATGCCCAGTTTTTCGTGAGCGGACTGAGCCTGTCCTGCCAGAGGCAAGACAATCCTTGGCCCGGGAACGGTCTTGTCGACGTGCGGTACCGTCGTATCGCCGCCGTTGCAGCCGGCGAGACTGAACAGGGCGCAGAAGGCCAGTACGACAGGGCCTGTCCGAGGGCGGCGTGTCCGTCGGTTGCACTTGGTTGGCTGCGACATTTGCCCCGGCCTCGGCTAACGCAAACTAAGCAAGGGCCAGCCCCGTTCGGCGGCAATCGCCTGGAGATGCTGGTCTGCATCCACCGCAACGGGATGACCCACCTGCTCCAGCAGCGGCAGATCATTGTGGGAATCACTGTAGAACCAGGCATCGCGCAGGTCATGGGGGTGCTTGTCGAGCCATTCCTGCAGACGGAGCACCTTGCCTTCGCGGAAGCTTGGCGTGCCCTGGACACGGCCGGTGTAGCGTCCATCCACGAGCTCCGGATCGGTGGCAATCAGTTCATCGACGCCCAGCAGTCCCACAATAGGTTCGGTGACAAAGCGATTGGTGGCCGTGATGATCAGGAGGTAATGGCCCAGCTGGCGGTGGTGGGTCAGAAGTTCGTGCGCCTTGGGGAGCAGGATCGGCCTGATACGGGATTCCAGAAAGTGCTGGCGCCAGGCGAGCAGGTCCGCCATGGTGTTGGTTTTGAGGGGCGCCAGGGAGAACTCCAGGTAGCGCACCATGTCCAGACACCCGTTCAGGTAGTCCTTGTAGAAGGTGTCATTGGCCCGTTCATAGTCAGCCCGATCCACAATGCCCTGATCTACCAGATACTGGCCCCAGGCATGGTCGCTGTCGCCGCCCAGCAGGGTGTTGTCGAGGTCGAAAATCGCGAGGGTCATGTGGATTTTCTCCCTCTCCGCGTGGGGATTCGGCAGTCAGACACGGTTATTCTCCAGGCTGATGAACGAGTGGCTAGGTGAAGTGGGTCAGGATATTGGCCACGGCGTCAATTGTAACACCATCGGTATGCGGGTGTGACGCCACTGGCGGAGAAAAAGGCTTTCACATATACCGATAAACAGACTATAAATGTTAGAAATAGAAACGATTTTCTAATAACTTAAAAGCGTTGGCCAGGCTCCTCCGACAGCATTTGCGCGTTTGCTGAAGTTGCTGATCTTATGGAACAATGCCGGCGAACGCACCGTATTTCCTGGGGTTTGTAACGTGATTGACGCCGACGGCTATCGTCCCAATGTCGGGATCATTTTGGCCAACGATGCAGGTGAGGTTTTTTGGGCACGGCGCATCGGGCAGGATTCCTGGCAATTTCCTCAAGGCGGCATCAAACGGGACGAAACGCCGGAACAGGCGCTATATCGCGAATTGCAGGAAGAAGTGGGCTTGTCACCGGCGGATGTGGAAATTGTCGCCTGCACCCGCGGGTGGCTGCGCTATCGGCTGCCCAAGAAAATGGTCCGCTATAACAGTCAGCCCGTTTGCGTTGGGCAAAAGCAGAAATGGTTTCTGCTTCGCATGCTGTCGCCAGACGCCAATGTCTGCGTGCATCGTTCCGACTCTCCTGAGTTCGATGGCTGGCGCTGGGTCAGTTATTGGTATCCCTTGGGTCAGGTGGTCTCGTTCAAGCGGGAGGTCTATCGCCGGGCCCTGAAAGAATTGTCACCCCGTCTCTGCCGTCTGGCCGAGCGGGGACAGCGGAGGTAAGACGTGCGAAACCTCACTACCTTGCGGAATATCGCCGGATGCTGAATGTTCTCAAGAGCATTGTTCAAGAAGTAAATTCCGCAGCGAATCTTCAGGAAGCGCTGACGATCATCGTGCAGCGTGTGCAGGCTGCGATGCAGACGGAAGTTTGCTCGATTTATCTGCTTGATCCAGTCAGTAACCGTTACTTGTTGATGGCCACCGAAGGCCTCCACCCCGAGTCGGTTGGCAAGGTCACCCTGGGGTACAGCGAAGGTCTGGTCGGTCTGGTGGGCACCCGTGAGGAGCCGATCAACCTGGAAGATGCACAGGCGCATCCCCGTTATCGTTACTTTCCCGAAACGGGTGAAGAGCGTTTCAAATCGTTTCTCGGTGTTCCTATCATCCACCACCGCAAGGTGCTTGGCGTGCTGGTGGTACAGCAGCGTGACAGCCGCAGCTTTGACGAGGGCGAGGAAGCTTTTCTGGTAACCATTTCCGCCCAGTTGGCGGGGGTGATTGCCCACAGTGAAGCGACGGGTGTCATTGGTGGCCGGGGGATCGGCGGCGAACGCGCTAGAGATGCATGCTTTAAGGGAGTGCCAGGCTCCACCGGGGTGGCGATCGGGCGCAGTGTCGTTGTATACCCTCAAGCCGACCTGTCCGTGGTGCCGGATAGATCCACGGACGATATCGAAGCCGAAATTCAGAAGTTTCAGGCGGCAGTTGAGTCGGTGCGGCACGATATGCGTGAAGTGGCCGAAAAGCTGTCCGCCCATCTGCGTCCCGAAGAGCAGGCGTTGTTCGATGTGTATCTGCGCATGCTGGACGACACCGCCCTGAGCGGCGAAGTCATCAACCAGATCAAGCAGGGCTCCTGGGCGCAAGGTGCGTTGAAGAAAGTGATCCAGGAGTATGTGCGCCATTTCGACTTGATGGGCGATGCTTATCTACGGGAACGCGCCGTGGACATCAAGGACCTCGGGCGTCGGGTTCTGGCATACCTGCAGAAAAACGTCCACGAGCAGCGTGAATATCCCAAGAATACCATTCTGGTCAGCGAGGAGTTGACACCGGCTATGTTGGGCGAGGTTCCAAAAGAGCGCCTGGTGGGACTGGTTTCGGTGCGGGGTTCTGGTTATTCCCATGTGGCGATCCTGGCGCGCGCCATGGGTGTGCCCTGTGTCATGGGCGTTATTGACTTGCCGTTCGGACAGCTGGATGGGCGACGGGTGGTCGTGGATGGCTACAACGGCCAGATTTATGCCAGCCCTTCAGCGGAGTTGCTGAGCTTCTACAAATCCATTGTGGAAGAGGAGCGTCAGCTGGTTAAGGGGCTGGAAAAGCTGCGTGATAAGCCCAGCGAGACCACTGACGGCCACCGTATGACGTTGTGGGTGAACACCGGACTGATGACCGATGTGGTCCGCTCCCTGAGCCATGGTGCGGAGGGTGTTGGGCTATACCGGACCGAAGTGCCCTTCATGATCAATGAGCGCTTCCCCAGCGAGCAAGAACAGCGTGACAGCTATCGTGAGCAGTTACAGGCCTTCGCGCCCAACTACGTCACCATGCGGACCCTGGATATCGGTGGCGACAAATCCCTGAGCTACTTTCCCATCTCTGAGGAGAATCCTTTCCTCGGTTGGCGTGGAATTCGGGTCACCCTGGATCATCCTGAAATTTTCCTGGTTCAGGTCAAGGCCATGCTCAAGGCGAGTGCGGGCCTCAACAACCTGCGCATCATGTTGCCGATGATCTCCAACGTGTCGGAGGTGGAGGAAGCCTTGCACCTGATTCACCGGGTGTATCACGAGGTACGTGAAGAAGGGTTCGATATCATCATGCCGCCGGTGGGGGTCATGATTGAGGTGCCTTGTGCGGTCTTTCAGGTCAAGGAATTCGCGGATCGAATCGATTTTCTGTCGGTTGGCAGCAACGATCTGACTCAATACTTATTGGCGGTTGACCGCAATAACCCTCGGGTGGCGGGGTTATATCACCAGTTTCATCCGGCGGTTCTGCAGGCCTTGTTCAAGGTGGCGTGCGATGCTCATGCGGCTGGGCGTCAGGTCAGTATCTGCGGCGAGCTGGCGGGCGATCCTGCTGGTGCGTTATTGCTCATGGCGATGGGTTACGATGCCCTGTCCATGAATGCGTCAAATCTGCCGAAGGTGAAGTCGGTGATCCGTCGGGTGTCACTCAAATGGGCGCAGGACCTGCTCCGCCGGGTGATGGTGTTGGATAACCCGCAGGTGGTGAAGGCAACCCTGGAACTCGCGTTGAAAGAATTGGGCATCGATCATTATCTCAGGCCCATAAGGCCCGTGGATTGATGTCTGACAGACGACCGTAACAGGTCAGGTGGCTCGGGAATTAGTATGATTATTCTAATTCCGATTGATAGCTTAGGTGCAGACGGAATGATTCCGAACCGGCCGTTTCAGTGAGGGCCACCTGATTTTGCGCGGTTCTTCCATGCAGACGACGACAACAATGAGCGTCATTGTCAGGCAGTGGATGCCACTCTGGACCGGTGAAGTGTGAGGTAAAACCATGGTGGCTAACGCGGTTGCACGCAAAACTGCGCCGAAAATAGGTCTCGCCCTCGGTGGCGGCGGGCCTTTGGGCGGAATATATGAGATCGGAGCGCTTCGCGCTCTGGACGAGTCCCTCGACGGCATTGATTTCAACAACCTGTACGTCTATGTAGGTGTCAGTGCGGGCGCCTTCGTCGCGGCGAATCTGGCCAATCAGTTGACGTCGGCACAGATGTGTCGAATCTTCGTGAAAAACGAAGCGGATGTGCATCCCTTTCATCCAGAGGTGTTCTACCGCCCGGCGTTTCAGGAGTACATGCGTCGCCTGCTGTCCGTGCCTGGATTGCTGGTTGAAGCCTTCTCCAGATTCGCGAGCAATCCCCGCGACCAGAGTTTTCTGGATGCGCTCACCGTGCTTTCGCATGCATTGCCAGCTGGGCTTTTCGATAACGAAGGGCTGCATGAGTACCTGGAGCATGCCTACGGTATGCTCGGGCGCACCAATGACTTTCGCCTGTTGAGCCGTCGTCTCTACCTGATTGCGGCTGACTTGGAAACCAGTGAGGCGGTCAAGTTTGGCGCGCCTGGTTTTGATCATGTGCCGATTTCGAAGGCGGTCCAGGCAAGTGTTGCGGCACCGGGGCTATACATGCCGGTCGATATCGATGGACGCTGCTATATGGATGGCACCCTGCGTAAGGGACTGCATGCCTCGGTGGCACCGGAGGACGGCGCGGATCTGGTGCTTGCCATCAATCCTCTGGTGCCCATCGATGCGAACCGTGCCGTGGAGA
>CAYXVO010000185.1:0-6138 GCA_964467875.1 uncultured Pseudomonadales bacterium
GCTGTTGCTTACCCGGATTGCCGCCTGGCGGATCGTGGCAGGGGTGATGATCGGGATGATCGCAACGGCGCTCATGTTCAATAGCATCGGCTCCGAGACCAATCCCATGTTCCAGATGACGCCCCAGTGGCACTTCGTGCTCGGCGGCTTTGCATTTGGCATGATTTTCATGGCCACCGACCCCGTGTCAGCGTCCATGACGGACACCGGGAAGTGGCTCTTTGGCGCCCTGATCGGTGTGATGGTGGTACTGGTGCGCGTGGTCAACCCTGCGTACCCCGAAGGGGTGATGCTGGCGATTCTGTTCGCCAACCTGTTTGCTCCATTCATCGACTACCTGGTAGTGCAGGCGAACATCAAGAGGAGACTGGTCCGTGTCTAGTGCTCGTAACGATTCAATCTCCAAAACGATCATTGTTGCGCTTGCGCTTTGTATCGTCTGCTCGGTCATCGTATCGGCGGCGGCAGTTCTGCTGAAGCCGACTCAGATCCGCAACAGTACGCTGAACATGAAGGAAAACATCCTGCGTGCGGCCAACCTGGTGCAGGGCCCGGTTTCGGGCCCTGAAATCGAGGAAAAGTTTACGCAGGTGACCGCACGGATTGTGGACATGCAAACCGGCGAATATGTTGAGCCTAGCGAAGTCGGCGCGGCCAGTATCGAGGCATTCGATCAGTTCAAGGCAGCCAAGGATCCTGCTTACTCGGAAGGCTTGAGTGGCGCTGAGGATATCGCAGGCATTAAACGGGTTGAGCGCTTTACCAAAGTCTACCTGCTTGAGACGAATGGTCGAATTGAGCGGGTGATCGTACCCGTGCGCGGCTATGGCTTGTGGTCCACGCTCTACGGTTTTCTGGCGTTGGAAGGTGATGCCAACACAGTGGTTGGTTTAACGTTCTATCAACATGCCGAGACACCAGGGTTGGGGGGAGAAGTCGACAACCCCGCCTGGAAGGCACAATGGCCAGGTAAAAAGATCTATGATCTGGAGCAGGGCGCTGAGCCTGAGATTCACCTTGTTAAAGGTGGTGTTCGTGCCGACGATCCGAATGCGGTGCATGGCGTCGATGCCCTGGCTGGCGCGACGTTGACCAGCCGCGGTATCACTAATCTGCTCCAGTTCTGGCTTGGCCAGCAGGGATTCCAACAGTATCTCGAAAAGGTCCGTTCCGGGGAGGCGAACAATGTCTGAGTTGAGCGCAAGAAAGGTTCTGCTTGAACCAATTCTCAGTAATAACCCAATCGCTCTGCAGATTCTCGGCATTTGCTCGGCACTTGCGGTGACGACCAGCCTGCAGCTGTCCATTGTAATGGGTGTTGCAGTGTCTCTGGTGACGGCATTTTCCAGCATGGCGATTTCGCTGATTCGCTCGCAGATTCCCAGCAGCATCCGGATCATCGTGCAGATGACCATCATTGCGTCGCTGGTCATCGTGGTGGATCAGGTACTCAAGGCCTTCGCCTATGAAACCAGTAAGCAGCTGTCCGTGTTCGTAGGGCTGATCATTACCAACTGTATCGTGATGGGGCGCGCAGAAGCCTTTGCCATGTCAAATGGCCCTGGCATGAGTTTCCTCGACGGAATCGGCAACGGCGCCGGCTATGCCGCCGTTCTGGTGTTTGTCGGAACCATTCGCGAACTGTTTGGTGCCGGCAGCCTGCTTGGCTATCAGATTCTGACGCCTATCAAGGATGGCGGCTGGTATGCGCCGAACGGCCTTCTGTTACTGCCGCCAAGCGCATTTTTCATTATTGGTCTGATGATCTGGGCGCTGCGGAGCTGGAAGAAGAATCAGGTCGAAGCCCCGGATTACAAAATGGCGGCCCACAAAGTGAGGGAGGCATTCTGACATGGTTGAACATTATCTGAGTCTGCTAGTTAAGGCCGTGTTCGTTGAGAACATGGCGCTGGCCTTCTTCCTGGGCATGTGTACCTTCATTGCCCTGTCCAAGAAGATGGAGGCGGCAATTGGTTTGAGCATTGCGGTGGTACTGGTACTGACCATTACCACGCCCGTTAACAATCTTTTGTATAACCATATCCTGCGCGAAGGTGCTTTGACGTGGGCCGGATATCCGGATGTCGATCTCAGCTTCCTGGGTCTTCTGTCTTACATTGGTGTCATTGCAGCCATCGTTCAGATTATGGAAATGGTGCTGGATAAGTTCTTCCCGGCGCTCTACAACGCACTCGGTGTGTTCCTGCCCCTGATTACGGTGAACTGCGCCATCATGGGCGCCGCGTTGTTCATGGTCGAGCGGGATTACACCTTTGGGGAAAGCGTGGTCTATGGCTTTGGTGCCGGCGCCGGTTGGGCGTTGGCGATCATCGCCCTGGCTGGCATTCGTGAGAAGCTCAAATATTCGGATGTGCCGGAAGGTCTTCGTGGTCTGGGCATTACCTTCATCACGGTCGGCCTGATGTCCCTCGGCTTCATGTCGTTCTCGGGGATCACCCTGTAAGTGACGGGTCAACGGCAAACGGAGAAGGTCTAGAGCATGAATACAGAAATTATTTTGGGCGTGGTGATGTTCACCGTCATCGTGCTGTCGCTGGTTGCCATGATTCTGGCGGCGCGGGCGCGGCTGGTGAGTACCGGTGACGTCACCATTGAGGTAAACGGCGAGCACGAGAACGCGATCAAGACGCCGGCCGGTGGCAAGCTGCTGCAAACATTGGCGTCGGAAGGGCTGTTCCTGTCATCCGCCTGTGGTGGTGGTGGAACCTGTGCGCAATGTAAATGTAAGGTCTTGGAAGGTGGTGGCTCCATGCTTCCGACCGAAAAGGCCCACTTTACCAATCGCGAGGAGAAGGAAGGGTGGCGTCTGTCCTGCCAGGTGGCAGTGAAGCAGAACATGAAGATCGAAGTGCCGGAAGAAATTTTCGGTGTAAAGAAGTGGGAGTGCGAGGTTGTCTCCAATAACAACGTCGCAACCTTCATCAAAGAGCTGGTTCTGAAACTGCCGGAAGGGGAGAACGTTAACTTCCGTGCTGGTGGTTACGTTCAGCTGGAGTGTCCACCTTATAAAGTCGCGTTTAAAGACTTTGCGGTGGAAGAGCGATTCCGTGGCGATTGGGATAAGTTCGATCTGTGGCGTTACAACGCCGTGGTGGAGGAGCCTACAATCCGCGCTTACTCCATGGCGAACTATCCCGAAGAGCGTGGTTTGTTGAAATTCAACATCCGGATCGCGACGCCGCCACCCAACACCGATCTGCCTCCTGGCAAGATGTCTTCCTGGGTATTTGCACTCAAGCCCGGTGACAAGGTGACCGTCTATGGTCCTTTCGGTGAATTCTTTGCCAGGGATACCGAGGCGGAAATGGTGTTCGTGGGCGGAGGTGCCGGCATGGCGCCCATGCGCTCACACATCTTCGACCAGCTCAAGCGTCTGAAATCGACCCGTAAAATGTCGTTTTGGTATGGCGCACGCAGTAAGCGGGAGATGTTCTATCAGGATGAGTATGACAACCTGCAGGCCGAGAATGAGAATTTCCGTTGGCATGTTGCATTGTCCGATCCTCTGCCTGAGGACAACTGGGAGGGTTACACCGGATTCATTCACAATGTTCTGTATGAGCACTACCTGAAGAATCATCCGGCACCGGAGGATTGCGAGTTCTATATGTGTGGTCCGCCCATGATGAACGCTGCCGTCATCAAAATGCTGAAGGATCTCGGCGTTGAGGACGAAAACATCATGCTTGACGATTTCGGAGGCTAAGCATCCTTCCGTTAACTTCCGCGGTGCAACCTGCTTTTCTGGCGGTGCTCATGTTGAGCATCGCGTTGTTGGCAGGCTGCAACGCTTCGGATCAAAGTCAGGTCTATACCATCGAAGGCCCGATTATGGGAACTCAGTATCACGTCAAAGTGGTACTGGGGCCTGAACGTGTGTCGCTGCTTCCGAGTCTGCAGGAAGGGGTGTTGCAGGCGTTACAGGAAGTGGACACTCTGATGTCCACCTACAAGCCCGACTCTGAGATTTCCCGCTTCAACAGGCTACAGTCCCAGGACTGGTATTCCCTGTCTCCCGCCACGTATGAGGTCCTTGATCTTGGCCTCGACATCAGCAAAAAGACTAAAGGCGCGTTCGATATCACCGTCGGGCCTCTGGTTAATCTGTGGGGATTCGGTCCAGAGCGTCGTGGCAATGAGCTTCCGACTGCTGCAGCCATCCGCAAAACCAGGCAATCGGTGGGGTATCGGCTGCTAGAGCTGCGCCAGCAGCCTGCTTCTTTGCGCAAGAAAAAGCCAAATGTTCAGGTGGACTTGTCGGCCATTGCCAAGGGCTATTCGGTGGACCGGGTTGCCTCCTATCTGCTGAGTCAGGAAGTCGGTGACTTTTTGGTGGAAGTTGGTGGCGAGATTCGCATCAGTGGTGAGAAGCCGGGCGGTGAGACCTGGCGCCTGGCAATCGAGGCGCCGCAGGAGAACCAGCGTCAGGTCCATCGGGTTCTGAAGGTCACGAATGTCGCCATGGCGACATCCGGTGAGTATCGCAACTATTATGAAATGGACGGCAAGCGGTTCTCCCACACGGTGGATCCGCGTACGGGTTATACCATTAACCACACCCTGGCGTCGGTGTCTGTGATTGACCCTTCTTGTGCCCGCGCTGATGCGTTGGCCACGGCATTCATGGTGATGGGAACGAAACAAGCCATGGAATACGCTGTCAAAAATGACGTTGCAGCGTATTTTATCGACAGGGGCGAGGGCAGTTTTCGCACCTTGCATTCACCGGCATTCGAACAGTATTTAAAGCGCTGACCGGATACAGTCCCGGTAAGGTCTCCGGCAAACTGTTTAGCCTGCGCTCAGCTCACCATGGCTGCTATCATTGATGACGAGTCAGCCGTTCTAGATCCGCATTGTATGAAGAGGGGGAGATGATGGGCACCTTTCTGGTTGTTCTAACCTGTATGTTGATCGTGGTCGCGGCCATGTCCGTTGGTGTGTTGATGGGGCGTAAGCCCATTGCCGGATCCTGTGGTGGCATGAGCGCCCTGGGGATGGTGGGCGCCTGTGAGATTTGTGGTGGTGACCAAAGCAAGTGCGATAATGAATCGGCCAAGGTTGGTGCCCAAGATGAACTGGACAATCTTACCTATGATGCAGGGGCGAACCGGGCTGAAGGGACGGGCGCACCATAATCATGATTCGGTTTGAGGAGCGTAGGGTTTAAATGGCAGAGCATCATTACGATATCGTGGTTATTGGGGCCGGACCGGCAGGCGAAGGGGCGGCAATGAACGCCGCCAAACGCGGGCGTCGGGTGGCGGTGATCGAGGATAAGTTTCAGGTGGGTGGTAACTGCATCCACTGGGGCACCATTCCGTCCAAAGCATTGCGTCATGCGGTGAAGCAGATTATCACCTTCAACACCAATGCAATGTTCCGGGCCATTGGCGAACCCCGCTGGTTCTCGTTTCCGCAAGTATTGCAGAATGCGGAGCGGGTGATTTCAAAGCAGGTCAAATTGCGCACGCAATTTTATGCCCGTAATCGGGTTGACCTGTACCGGGGCCGGGCCTACTTCCTTGATGCAAACCGCATCGAGGTCAGAGGGACGGATGCGGCTGGGCGCATTGTCTTGGTCGCGAAGCAGATTGTGGTAGCCACAGGTTCGCGTCCGTATCTTCCTGCCGATATCGACTTCACCCACAGTCGGATCTATAACAGCGATTCCGTTCTCAAGCTGAGCCATACGCCCCGCACCATGATCATCTATGGCGCTGGTGTGATTGGGTGCGAATATGCATCCATCTTCGTGGGCCTCGGGGTCAAGGTTGATCTAATCAACCCGGGCAATCGGCTGCTGTCCTTCCTCGATGACGAGATTTCCGACGCGCTCAGTTACCACCTGCGAGACAATGGGGTGCTGGTTCGCCACAGCGAGGAATATGAAAGTGTTCAGGGTGACAGCCACGGTGTGATTGTTACCCTGAAGTCCGGAAAACGACTGCGTGCCGATGCCTTTCTCTGGTGTAACGGACGTTCCGGCAACACGGAGGATCTGGGGCTGGAGAACGTTGGGCTGGAGCCAAATGCACGTGGCCAGTTACAGGTCGACGAGCATTATCGTACCCAGATACCGCATATCTATGCTGCTGGCGACGTGGTTGGTTGGCC
>CAYXVO010000186.1:0-6137 GCA_964467875.1 uncultured Pseudomonadales bacterium
CCCGCTATTTTGAGGCCCTCAGAGACCAGGCGCACGAGTATTCCGGGTTTAACCTGCTTGCCGGTGGCCTGGACGGGTTGTATTACTACACCAATCGCAGCGCCTCATTAGACACCCCGCGACGGCTGCAGCCAGGCCTGTATGGACTGAGCAATCATCTATTGGATACATCCTGGCCCAAGGTGGCGCGCGCCAAGACTGGCCTGCAGACCCTGGTCAAACAGCCGTCGCCTGACCCCGAAGCCTTGCTCGAACTGCTCCGGGACCCGACGCCTGCGTTAGATGCCTGTCTGCCGGACACCGGTGTCGGTCTTGAGTGGGAACGCCTGCTCTCGCCCATTTTTATAGAAGGCCAGCGCTACGGAACCCGCGCCAGCACGATTGTGCTCATCTCGCGCCGCGGCGAAACGACCTTCATCGAGCAAACCTATGACGCGAATGGGCCCGGCGTACGCCATGAATACCGGTTGCGACCCCGCCCGGGTTCCGGTCATAGCCGTCATGGCGGCCATGGCGCTCATAGAAGGCCATAGACAGTTCCACCGGAACGCCAAGCAGCCTACAATGGCAGCCCACTAGCCCGATACTTGAACAGGGTACTTGATCCCGTGGCGGTATTGCCCATCAAAATACGCCACGACGCGGCACCCGTGACGCACCAGGTTCGCGCGATCATCCAACCGTATGAGACCTAGCCCATGACCGAGACTGCCGACGGCATCGACTTCGAGAAAGCCCTGTCCGAGCTGGAATCCATCGTTCGCAAGATGGAGGATGGCCAGCTGAGCCTGGAGCAATCCCTGGAAGCCTTCGAACAAGGCATCAGCCTGACGCGCCAATGCCAGCAAGCGCTGACCACCGCCGAGCAGCGGGTACAGACGTTGATCGAAAAAGACGGCACGGCGCAGACGCAGGCTTTTGAGACCAATGACTAATCAGCTACCGCTTGACCAGTACTTCCAGATCTGCCGCCAACGTATCGACCAGGCCCTTACCGAACTGCTGCCTTCCCCCGAAAGAATGCCTGAACATCTGCACCAGGCCATGCGCTATGCGTTGCTGGGTGGCGGCAAGCGGATTCGTCCAATCCTGGTGTTTGCCACCGCCGAGGCCTTTACCACGGAAGCGGTGCGGGCCACACCCGCAGCCTGCGCCGTCGAAGCCGTGCATGCCTATTCGCTGATTCACGATGACCTGCCCGCCATGGACAATGACGATCTGCGGCGCGGGCAACCCACGGTACACAAGGCATTTGACGAGGCCACCGCGATTCTTGCCGGCGACGCCCTGCAGACTCTGGCGTTTGAATGTCTCACCAGTGGCCACCCGTCCGTCAATGCAGAAACGCGTCTTGAAATGGTGCGAATCCTGGCCGGCGCCAGCGGAAGCCTGGGTATGGCCGGCGGGCAAGCCATTGATCTGGCGTCCGTCGGCAAGCAATTGACCCTGGCTGAACTGGAAACCATGCACCTGTTCAAAACCGGTGCCCTGATCGAGGCCAGTGTACTATTGGGAGCACTCAGCGCCGGTATCACCGACCCCGCCCGGCTGTCCCCCTTGCGCAGCTTCGCCCGCGCAATTGGGCTGGCATTTCAGGTGCAGGACGATATCCTCGACGTGGAAAGTGACACCGCCACACTCGGCAAGCAGCAAGGATCCGACGCGGCGCGTGACAAGCCCACCTATCCGGCCCTGCTGGGGCTGGACGGCGCCAAGCAGAAAGCACGGCAGTTACACCAACTGGCACTGGCCGAACTGCACAGCGCGGGGGTTCCGGCAAGCCGGCTGGCGCAGGTCTGCGATTACATCATCGACCGCCGATTCTGAGGTCTCACTGAACGTTGCGCGTCACAGGCTCCTCACAAAAGCAAAACTTCCGTCATAGAGAAGTGCCTGCCGAGGAGTCGGAACGAAACTTACGCCGAAGTCCGGGGCAGCCACAAGGCGGTGCTCATTGAAGCAACATCGCATATAATTGCCCGGTTTTCGCCAAGAGCTTGATTAAACGGATGCATCAGACACACGTCTTCCAGGAAATTCCGACCCGTCGCCCCAACACGCCGTTGCTGGACCGCATCAACTCGCCAGCCCAACTGCGCTTGTTGTCCGAGGAGCAATTGCCGCAGCTGGCGCATGAGTTTCGGGCGTTTCTCCTCTACAGCGTTGGTCAGTCGGGTGGTCACTTTGGAGCCGGCCTTGGTGTCGTGGAGCTGACGATTGCTCTGCACTATGCCTTTAACACGCCCAATGACCGCCTGGTCTGGGACGTCGGGCACCAGGCCTACCCCCACAAGATTCTGACCGAGCGGCGTGAACAGATGCCCTTTATCCGCCAGAAGGACGGATTGGCGGCGTTTCCTCGACGCTGTGAAAGTGAATACGACACGTTCGGCGTTGGTCACTCCAGCACATCCATCAGTGCCGCACTCGGCATGGCGATTGCCGCCAGGATGCAGGGCATTGAGCGCAAGGCGATTGCGGTTATTGGCGATGGCGCGTTAACCGCCGGCATGGCAATCGAGGCACTGAACCACGCGGGTGACACCAAATCCGACGTTCTGGTCATTCTCAACGATAACGACATGTCCATTTCCCACAACGTGGGCGGCATGTCCAATTACCTGGCGCGGATTCTCTCCAGCCGCGCTTACAACAGCGTACGCGACAGCAGCAAAAAAGCGCTGCAGGCCGCCCCCCATCTGATGGAACTGGCCCGTCGCACCGAGGAGCACGTCAAGGGCCTGATATCCCTCGGCACGTTCTTTGAGGAGCTGGGATTCAACTATATCGGACCTATCGATGGTCACGACCTGCCGACGCTGGTGTCGACGCTGGACAACATGAAGTCCCTGAGCGGCCCCCAGTTCCTGCACGTGGTGACCAAGAAGGGCAAGGGATTCGCGCCGGCGGAATGCGATCCGATCGGCTACCACGCCATCAACAAGATCGAACCCAAGCCCACGGTGGCGGCGGCCACGCCGAATGTCCAGAAGCCCCGCTACTCCAATATTTTCGGTCAATGGCTGTGCGATATGGCGGCGGTGGACCCGCGCCTGGTCGGCATCACCCCAGCCATGCGCGAAGGCTCGGATCTGGTCGCTTTTTCCGAGCGCTTCCCGGAACGCTACTTCGATGTCGCCATTGCCGAGCAGCATGCCGTGACCCTGGCCGCCGGACTGGCCTGCGACGGCGCCAAGCCGGTGGTGGCCATCTATTCCACCTTCCTGCAGCGCGCCTACGACCAACTGATTCACGACGTGGCCATCCAGGATCTGGACGTGCTGTTCGCCATTGACCGTGCCGGTCTAGTGGGGGAAGACGGGCCAACACATGCCGGCAGTTTCGATCTCAGTTATCTGCGCTGCATTCCCAACATGGTGGTGATGGCGCCGTCGGATGAAAACGACGCACGGCAGATGCTCTACACCGGCTATATGCACCCAGGCCCGGCTGCGGTCCGCTACCCGCGCGGTACCGGACCGGGCGTGGGGATTGCGGAACAGATGCAGGCTTTGCCCATCGGTAAGGCGCGAGTCCTCAGGGAGGGCCGTCAGGTCGCCTTCCTCGCGTTCGGCTCCATGGTGCAGCCGGCACGTCTGGCTGCCGAGGCCCTGGGCGCCACGCTGGTGGACATGCGTTTTGTGAAACCTTTGGACGAAGCGGTCATTCTCGAGATGGCGGCCCGTCACGTGCTGCTGGTGACGGTCGAGGAAAACGCCATCATGGGTGGCGCGGGCAGTGGCGTCAGCGAATTGCTTGCCATGCATGGCGTGGTCATGCCAGTTCTGCATCTGGGCTTGCCCGATGCGTTTGTCGAGCACGGCAAGCCCAGCGAGCTGCTGCATGAAGTGGGCTTGGACGCGGATGGCATTCTTGCCCAGGTCAGGGCCCGTCTGCAGCTACTGGCGCGGACAGTGCCCGCGCTCGGCATCCTGTAACTAAAGCGGCTCTTGGCCTAGTAACTGCTGACCTGCTAACTACAGACCTACTAACTACAGACCTACTAACTACAGACCTACTAACTACAAACCTAACAATTTCAGACCTGGTAACCACAGACCAGGCAACTACAAACCTAGTAACTGTAGACCTAGCAAATTCAAACCTGGCAATTCCAGATCAAGCGACACCGGTCGACTTAGCGGTCGATCACCGGTGTCGCCAGCTCATCACCGGTGCCTGGATCGTCATCTTGATGAGTAACCAGATAGTGACCGAGCTTGCCAGCTTTGGTTGCCAGATAATTCCGGTTATGGGGATTGAGACCAACCTGCAGGGGCACCCGCTCCACCACGGCCACACCGTAGCTGAGCAAGGCGTTAACCTTGCGGGGGTTGTTGGTCATCAGACGTACCTTGTTGATACCCAGATGCTCCAGCATCTCGCGACAGACACTGTAATCCCGCAGATCCGCGGCAAAACCCAGGCGCTCATTTGCCTCGACCGTATCCGCTCCCTGATCTTGCAGATGATAGGCCCTGACCTTGTTGAGCAAGCCGATTCCGCGGCCTTCCTGGCGCAGATACAGCAGGATGCCGCGCCCCTGCTGGGCGATACTGCGCAAGGCTTCGTTGAGCTGAAAGCCACAGTCACAACGTAAACTGAACAGCGCGTCGCCGGTCAGGCATTCGGAATGGGTGCGGGCCAACACCGGCTCGCCATCATTCACCTGCCCCAGCGTCAACGCAATATGCTCTTTCCCCGTCGCGATCTCCTCGAAACCATGCATATCAAAAATGGCAAAGGGAGTCGGAAGACGGCAACTGGCGACGTAACGTACGGACACGATCGCACCTCGGCATTGATGGGGCCCAGATTTTAACAAACCGCGACGCTGGGGGCATCTTTAATTACGCGGTTATCAGCCGCCAGTCATATTCATGAAGCGTACAATCTGCGGTTCTGCATCCAAGGCAAAATGATGGCGTTCGGGCTTCAGGAGCATCGCGTCTACGATGGCCTGCTTCAAGCGTTCCAGGTCGCCAGGAAACGCCCGCAGCACCTGGCGTAGGTCGATCGAGTGCTCGTTCCCCAAACATAGCAACAAGCGACCTTCCGCCGTTATCCGCACGCGATTGCAGAGATGGCAGAAATTCTGGCTGTGGGGAGAAATGAAGCCAATGCGCGTGTCACTTCCATGCATCCGGAAATATCGGGCGGGGCCGCCACTGGATTCCGGACTCGCGATGAGCAAATAACGGGAGGCGATGCGTGCCCTGATGTCGGCACTGCTATAAAAGGTCTCGGCGCGGGCATGGGAGCTCACCTGACCAAGTGGCATTTCCTCAATAAAGCTGAGATCCAGCCCTTCCTGCCGGGCAAAGTCGACCAGATCCAGAATCTCGTCATCATTGCGTCCCTTGAGGATGACGCTATTCAGTTTGATGCGCTCAAAACCCTGCGCCTGTGCGGCACGAATGCCCTGCAGCACCTGTTCCAGATCACCCACCCGGGTCAATTCCCGAAACCGGGCCGGACATAGGCTGTCGAGACTGATATTCAGGCGCCGTACGCCCGCTTGGCGAAGTGCGCCCGCATGCTTGTCCAACTGCGAGCCATTGGTGGTCATGACCAGCTCATCGAGCCCACTCAGCCGCCCCAGACGCTCGATCAGTCCCAGAACGCCTCGTCGCACCAGTGGCTCACCACCGGTTAGCCGGATCTTTCTCACGCCGAGCTCCGTGAACGCCCGCGCTACCCAATACAGCTCCTCCAGCGACAGGATCTGGTCTCGGGGCAGAAACGTCATTTCCTCCGCCATGCAATAGAGACAGCGAAAGTCGCAGCGATCAGTCACCGATAGCCGAACATAGGTGACGGCGCGCCCAAACCGGTCCACCAGCGCGGGTGTGCTCATGGTGCTCTCCTGTTCTTGCCTATGCCGTTGAACGACCGTGCGGTCCCGTGTGCGACGCGACTTGCGGTCACCAGCACGGCTTCAACCGCCGGTCACCGGCGGGAAGAGCGCCACCTCGTCACCGTCTGCCACCGGGTCCGTCCAGGCAGCCATTTCCCGGTTGCGCGCGACCAGAAGATCGCTCGCCTGCAGCATGTTGGCGCGCGCGGGGTCTTCCGCAGCCAGCTGACAACGGACATCATCCAGGGTCTGCAGGGACGCCTGCCAGACAACGGGCACC
>CAYXVO010000187.1:0-6130 GCA_964467875.1 uncultured Pseudomonadales bacterium
AAGACGCTGCAGTACCTGGGAAATCTTCTGCAGGCTAGCTTCCTTGGTCAGTTGGGGATCGCCGAAGTCATCGCCGATATGATGGAGCACATTCAACAGGAGCATGATGTCCGTGTGGATGGCTTCCACGTCCTGATCAAATTCCAGGTACTGGGGGTGGACGTTCATGCGCTGGTCGAAGCCGAGAATCTCGGCTGCGATCTTCACGAAGGCGCAGTGACCCTGTTTCCCTTCATAGAAATCGACCTGGCGCACGCCTTGCTCCAGCAGTTCCAGCGAAAAGAAGCCGGTGTTGCCGCCAACATCCACCAGGGTTTTATCCTGAACGTCCAGGTGCTGGAGCATGTAGTTCAGGCGTTCCTGCTCATAATGGTTGAGTGTGGTTTCCGCGTTGAATTCGAGCTTCTCCCGCAGTCTGCGCGGCAGGATCTGGTACTTGGAGTGCTTGCCGGTTTCTTTGTAGAGTCTGGCCAGTTCGGCATCTTTGCTGGTTTCAAGTGCGGACATTCAGAGAGCCCTCGTTAATGCTTGAAGTGTAGGTATGAAGAGTTTGTCGGGATCTTCATGAACAATCTGGGGAATGTCGATCATGATGCTTGCCGCAATCAGGGCGTAGTGGAAGAGCGCCCAATCGATTGCGTCGAAATCCCGGGTTATATCGGCGGACTCCAGCAACCTGAGAATCCTTTCGTAAGGCAGACGCCTGAGCAAAAGCGCGATATCCGCACCTCGCACCGACATGACCGCGCTGCTCCAGTCAATGAACCAGTATTGGTTGAGGCCTGCCGTAAGAATGTTGCTGTGATAGAAATCGCCATGGTTCAGCCGGTAGTGGCGGGCTGGAACCAGACCGCTGGATAGGCCGGAGGATGCAACCCGTTGCAGGGTCCGATGGATCTCCGTTGTCACCCTCTGGTGGTAGTCCCGGTTTGCCACAATGCCAGCCAGCCAGTCGCCGATGAGCTGCAGGTTGCCCGGCTGATGGCAAAGCCCCAGCATCGGCGCCATCCGCTTCTGTCCCAGAATCAACTGCAGCTCTTGGGCCTGGAAGGCGTCCAGCGTGGAGGAGGGATGGATCAGGTCGAGCGGCTGACGGAGCCGCAACAGCTGAAGGATCTCCTCATCGGTCATGGATTCAAGCTGAATTGGCTGGCCCTCGATCCACTCCATGGTGATACAGACACAACGCTGGTTGCGGGTGCGAAAGAGGCCGAAAACCTGAGGAATCGCCTGGGCTAACGCGGCTGAAAGGGTAGGGATGGCGTTGTAAAAGGCGAATTCCGCGCCGGCCTGGCTGCAAAGAGCGATCTTGGTAATAGCCTTCTGAGGCGTGCCCTGTACCTGCAAACTATGCAGAAGAAATCCCAGGTGTTCCGAGCCACTGGCGGCCAGGGGCAACACCCGGGAATCGAGTAACTGGACATCCTCTGGCAGATGGCAGGTGATTTCCTCCAGGAATGAATCCAGATCGGTGCCGGCAAAGCGCGCGATCATGGTCTGGACGGTTTCCACCGCTTCCGCGGGGTAGCCGCACTGGCTGAGCAGGCGGGTACGCATGGTCCAGGCCAGTTCATCCTCGGGGAACGCATCCAGATGGTCCTGCAGGGCCGTCAGTGCGAAATCGAGCCGGTCCTGCGGCATGGCCTTGATTGCGGCCAGCAGCTGTTTCACCCGGGGCACGCCATCCACACAAGACGGCATGCGCAAGGCCTGGATCAGCGGGTCCATGCTGTATGCTCGCGGGGGCTAGGCATTAGCCGTTTCGGCACGATTCAGAATCCAGGAGAAGGCCTCGATATAGTGGGTTCCTTCTTCCCGAACTTTCGGGTTGTAGAGGCGCTGTATGGGCTTCTGTTCCAGAATGGCTTGTGATAGCCGCTCCCGTTCCGGCGCGTTGTGAATCAGGTAGATCGCCGATGCCAGCATTTCGCCTTCGGAGTTGGCCTGCAGAATCTCGGGCATGTCGAATGCTTTCATCACATGCAGGTCGGTGAAGGAGGCAAAATCGCTCCCTTCGTTGAAAATGATCTTGGGGATACCCAATAGCAGCAGATCCACGTTGGTATTAGTGCCGCCAAAGGGGAAGGTGCCCAGGGCCAGATCGCAGACTGCCATGTTCTCCATATATTCCTGGTAGGGCGCCGGCTCATAGACAACCACGGATGCACCGATGCGTTCGCGCAGGGATTTCTCCAAAGCGATGTTTTTCCAGCCGCGGCTGTGTCCCATGAAGAAATGGAATTCCAGGGGTACAGTGGAGTGCTGCGCCAGCAAGGTACAGAGGTTAATGAAGCGGTAACTGATCTTCGCCAGCGAACTGTTGATGGCAATCCGCACGGTGCCGTCGTTCAGCGGCTTGCGCTTCATCTCCTGCGTGAAGTCAGGGTGCGGCTGGTAGTTACGCTCCCGCTGGAACACGGGAACCAGGGTTTCCTGGACGAACCGCTGATAGTTCTGGCTCTGGCCATTTGCGAGGCCGCCACAGATGCCGTAATCCATATGGCGCGAGAACGCAGAAGCCGGATGCCCGTACGCCATGACTTGATAGCGGGCGATGCGCAGGTTACTCAGCAGGATCGTCCATTTGGACATGCCCACCGAGGGCCAGAAAATCATGTCTGGCTCCAGCTTGGCGATGGCCTTCACGGTTTCCGCAATGTCGGCAGTGCTGCCGCTGACTTCCACCACCGAGTGGAAATCCTGTGCCGAGATTTCGTCGTAGTCGGCCGGCGCAGAAACCAGAATCAGCTCGTAATTGTCTTTCAGATCCCGGATGCGGTGGTGATAACAGCGATACATCGCGTGTTTCGAGATGTATTTCTCGGAGGCAACCACGATGCGTTTGACCGGGCCGCGACGCTCGGCGTTACGCTGCAAGCGGCTTTTCAGGCCAGGTGGCAGTTTGAACGCCAGCCATTTTTCCAGCACATGGTTAATGGTTTTCTTGAACTCGTGGCGGCCGTCAATATCCCAATAGGAGCATCCCATCCACTGGTTGAGCATGAGCTCCGCGTAATCGCCGGTTGCCGGATTAAGTGAGAGCAGCTTCTCGTGGACTTTGAACAGTGCCTGAAAATTGGCCTCCATCTGGGCATTGAAGGGGTGCTCGAACTCGTACAGCAGCCCCAGGTACCCGTAGTAGGCGAGTTCAGGTGCCGCATCGATCAACATCTCATACTGGACAGTCACCTGGCTCTGCAGGGTATAGCAGGCGATCAGGAATTGGATGTCCGTTTGGGTCTTGAGTTGCAGCCGATGTTGTTCGTCCAGCAAACCACGGTTGAACAGAATATGGTCCATCGAGCCATATCCGCTGATGTAGAAGGCTTCAGCGATATAGGTCTTGAAGATGGTGATGTAGGCCAGGTCCTCAAGGCTGTGCTTGTAGGTCGTGTCAGACAAGTACGTAGTAATCGTTGCTGCCAGGCGTGTGCACCAGTCAATCAACTCCTGCGGGCCCATCAGGTTATGAAACGGGCGAAGTCCACCGCGCACATATTTGACCTGACCATCGTCGAGCATTTGATACTGCTGTTTGACGGGACCGCCTTTATTGAAATAGTTCAGCAGTTCCTGCAGCTGTAGCCGGTAGGTGGCATAGTCGCGTTGGTTGACCGAGCGCTCCATGTCAGTGATGGAGAATGGCAGTGCTTTGACGATTGAACTCATGTCTTACCGAATCCGGACGTTGAAAGAGTCGAGGCTCATTAGAATATGGTCAGGCGTCAAGTGTAGACCAGTTTCTGGCTCCGCCTGAGCGCAAAAAGGGGAACCGGAGTTCCCCTTTATGACTGGAGGTTTAGCCCTGCAGGAGCTGCAGCACCTGCTGCGGCTGACCGTTGGCCTGGGCCAGGATCGACATACCGGCACTCTGGAGCACCTGGGTTCTGGAGAGTTCCGCGGTTTCTGCCGCAAAGTCCGCGTCGCGAATCCGTGAGTTGGCAGCCGACAGGTTTTCGACGGCAATCTGCTGATTGGCGATCGTTGATTCGAATCGGTTCTGGATCGCCCCCAGGTTGGATCGCTGCAGGTTGACCGCCGCGAGGGCATTGTCGATCGCCGCCAGCGCCTTCAAGGCGCCGTCCGCGGTGGAGATGTCCACATCTTTCAGAAGCTGACCATCCGCGCCGGAGCCGTAACGTCCCACTTCAAAGCCGGAGTTGGCAATATTGCCGGTGAGGCTTGTCAGGCTAATGGGACCTGCTGACTTCAGGATGACAGAGCCGGTCGCGCTCGTGACCCCAGTCTGGAAGCCGGCGTCGGTCGCAGTGGTGAAGTCACCGGCAAAGTTATCGATTTCAATATTGCGTCCATCGTCGGCAATCAGGCGGAACGAATCGCCGAAGGCTTCTGCACTCACGCCGGTCTGACCCGAGCGGTTGTTGATGGCGGTCACCATACTGCGTTGAACGTCTGCATCTGTGTCGCTTGCGGACCAGGCCACGTTCACGGTGACGCCGTTGATCGTGAAGTTACCGGTGGTTGCGGTACCGGGCGTAACGGTTCCACCGTAGAGAACCGTGGAGCTAACCTCGGCGGTTACGCCGGTACTCTCCGACACCTTGTTGATGGCAGCGGCTTTGGCAATGGCGCTGTACTCCTTGCCACCTTCCGGAGAGGCGGTGTCGTAGCTGGGCAGAGAGGGGCCCACGGGAACACCGTTGATCGCCAGGTCGCCAGTTGCAAGAGCCGTTGTTGGCTGAACTGCGCTGACCGCGCCGCTGTTGCGGCCGCTGAAACTACCCACCTGCAGGCCCGCATTGGCGATGTTGCCGGTGGTGGTATCGAGCTTGATATCGGAACCTTCCGTCGAAACCAGCGTGAAGCTGCCGGAATAGGACGCCGGGCCAGGGGCACCACTTGCCGCAAGGCCGAATACGTTCGTGTCAGTGGCTGCCGTTCCGCCCAGCACGATATTGCGACCGTCTTCGGCAATCAGGCTGATGCCGTTGGCGGGGTTACCGTCGAAAACGGCTCGTACGCCCGTCTGCCCGGATTTCTCGTTGATCGTGGAAACCACGTTCTCCAGGTTGACCTGGACCGAAAGGTTGGCGCTAACGGACAGATCGATCTCGACGCCATTGACACTGATGTTGGCAGAGGTATCGGTCGCCGGATTGGCGTAGCTCGCTCCACCGACAGAGTTGGCGTTGGCAATCGCGCGTATGCCGGTTTGTTCGGACACCTTGTTGATGGCCGCCGCCTTGGCGATGGCGCTTTGGCCGTTATTGGCGCTGGAGAAGGTGTCGTCAGCGCCGGTCGAAGCTGGTACTGCGATGCCGTTGATGACCAGATCGCCCGCGGCAAGGGAGGCAGGCTGGGGCTCTGAGCTCAAGCCGTCGTTCATCGCGGTTCCGAGTTTGTCGATCGTCGCGCCGTTGATGCTGACGTTAACCGCTTCGCCTTCGTTGGCACCGATCTGGAAACTGACGCCGCTAAAGGTGCCGTCCAACAACTTGGTGCCGTTGAAGTTGGTCTGTTTGGATACCCGGTCGATCTCGGCAAGCAGCTGCTTTACTTCCACGTTCAGTGCTTCGCGGTCGACGGAGCTGTTGGTGCCGTTGGCGGACTGGAGTGCCAGTTCACGGATGCGCTGCAGGTTCTCGGTCATGGCGCCGAGAGCACCTTCGGCCGTTTGCGCGAGGGAAACACCGTCACCCGCATTTCGGATGGCGACGTTCAGACCACGTACCTGAGAGGTGAAACGGGTCGAAATCGCGAGGCCGGCGGCGTCGTCACGGGCGCTGTTGATCCGCAAACCGGAAGACAGCCGTTGCAAAGCGGTCTGGTTGGCAGACTGGGATTTATCCAGGTTACGTTGCGCATTAAGAGACGCAAGGTTGGTGTTGATAATCTGAGGCATGGTTTTCCCCTTTTCCTAGAAGTCTGCCGGACAGCTCCGAACGCGTCGGTTTCTGCTGGCTGTTAACTTGCCGGCCACGGTTGATACAGCATGTCACCTACTGTGGCAGGTGGCATGGGCGGCAAACCGCCGTTTGTGTAAATTGATATTCAAGGAGTGTGCCAGTTTTTGTTTTGGTCGGTTTTGCTTTGCTGAAAATGCTTGCAAAACAAACTGATATGAAGTTTTTAGTCGTCGCGTTTTTGTGTATACACAGCGGCAATGGTC
>CAYXVO010000188.1:0-6100 GCA_964467875.1 uncultured Pseudomonadales bacterium
CATTGGTGGACTCGATCAACCACCTGTTGCAGCGGGTACACCAGGGCCTGCAACTGGAGCGGCGCTTTACCGGCGACGCCGCCCATGAGTTGCGCACCCCGCTGACCGCCATCAAGACTCAGCTGCAGGTGGCACGCCTGACCCAGGGGGAGCGGTCGGATCATGCCTTGAACCAGGCCGAGCGGGCCGTTGAACGTTTGCAGACCACCTTGGAGCAGTTGCTGTTACTGGCCCGTCTCGACGGCAATGCCGCCTTTGCCGATGAGCCGGCTCTAGGGGCGGATGAAATTACCTCCAGCGCCCTGACGGATGTTTCGGCCAAGGCGAGCCAGAAAGGGGTTCAGATCCAGTACCAGGTGACCTGCACGGAGCCGGTCGCGGCGCCAGCCGCGCTGGTGTCCACCGCGTTGCGCAATCTGCTCGACAACGCCATCCGGTTTTCACCCGCGGGCGGTGGCCTTGAACTGGTGGTCAGCCGGGAGCAGGACTGGGTGCTATGGAGTGTGCGCGACCAGGGTCCGGGCGTGCCCGCCGAGCAGCTCAAGGCGCTCACCAATCGTTTCGTGCGGCTGGAGGGAAGCGGCGGCACGGGGCTTGGGCTGGCCATTGTCGAGGCCATCAGCAGCCGCTTTGGCGGCAGCCTGTCCCTGGCCAACCGGAGCCCCCACGGCTTGATCGCGGAGTTGCGAATGCCGACGCAGGCGCCGGCTTCGCCGGACCCTCACTGACGCGTAATTCCCGCCCGCTACTTCCGTACGGCGCTAATCAGGTCGTCCGCCTGCTGGTATTCCGAGGCATTGGCAAAGTCGCCCCGGAGGGATTTCAACGCGAAGCGCTCGTCGTTAATTTCTTTGGCCGTGCGAAAACCCAGCCGGCGCAGGACGGCCAGGGGCGGGCACCAGCCCTGCAGGGAGTGCTGCACCATAAAGGCCGGCACGCCCAGAGCCAGAATGGCCCAGCGTTTGTTGAGGGTAGCCGTGAGCAGTGCGCCGACGATGGAGAGGGTGGCGAAATTGGTTTGCAGGGTGCGTTCCACGTCCCATTCCCGGTCCAGTTCCGCCAGGCGCTGACTGATCTGATCGGAGCTCTCGTGGCGATAGTGCTGAATGCGCTCCTCTGCCTGCTGCGAGATCTCCTGATTGAGATGGGGCGAGGTTTGGCTTTGCACACGGGTGGCGGATTCGGAAATCATAACGGCCTCCTCAATGACGGGTATAGGCGAGGTGATCCTTGCGCAGAACGCGCAATGCCAGGCGTTCCTGCTCAATGTCGTTCTGGGAGCGCAGCCCCATCCGCTGAAATGGCCGCATCAGCGGATACCAGCCTTGCGAGTTGTGCAGAATCACCATGCTGGCGGCAAACACCGATAGCCCAAACCACTTGCGACTCGCGGTCAAACCGAGGATGACACCAAGCGCAATCATGGTGGGCGCTTCCAGTTCGATGGCCCGCTCGATATTCCATTCCCGGTTCAGGGCATCGAGTCGCCGGTCAATGGCTTGCCGGTCGGCCTGCATATATCCGGAAACATTGTCCCGGAGCTGTTGCTCGAACTGCTGGCGGTATTCGGGCGCGGTGTTGGCGGTGACGCGTTCGGTCGTGGTCGAAAGCATGGATCCTCCTGGACGCCTTGCCAGACGCGGAGCCATCGGGTGCTGATGGTTCCGCGTCGATCGTCAAACGGACTCTTTCAAAGCCTAGAGTCAGGGCCGGTTGAACTGCACAAACCTTACGCATTGGTAATTTAAGACGCTGAGCTGTCACCTCAAGCCCAAATTGTCTCCGTCCATTTAATCCTGCGTTAAAACTGCGGCCTCATGATGGCGTTGAATCGTCAAACTCAAGGAACCATCGATGCTGTGGCCCCGTCTTCTGCTTTCCGTGTTTATCCTGCTTTTCAGCCTGCAGGCGTCAGCCTTTTCCTTGATCCAGTCCAGTGGCTCGACCTCTGAATTTTTGCCGGTGGATGAAGCGTTCAAGCTACAGGTCGATGTGATTGGCGATGAGGTGCGGGCCCATTGGCAAATCGCATCGGGTTATTACCTGTATCGGGAGCGCTTGAGTCTTGAGGCGACGGATGCCAGGGTTTCCTTGGCGTCATCAGGCTTTGGTACCGACTCGGAACCGAAGGACGATCCGACCTTTGGCCTTCAGCAGGTGTTTTATGATCAGGCTGAACTGATGGCGACCATCCTGTCGGCGCCAGGGGATACCATCGAGCTCACCGTAACGTCCCAGGGCTGCGCCGACGCCGGACTTTGCTACCCGCCTCGGACTCAGACCGTCAGCCTCAAGCTACCGGCTGCCGTGAGCCCCGATGCGGCCGCCACCGGTTCTGTTGACGCCAGCCCCGTGTCCAATGCCGTACCGTCCGCCGAGGCCGGCTCTACAGCCAGCGCCGATGGCCTGGCGGGCTTCCTGCAGGATGCCCACTGGCTGCTGATCATCGCCACCTTCTTCGCACTGGGCCTCGGACTGACCTTTACACCCTGCGTGCTGCCCATGGTGCCCATTCTGTCGGGGATTATCGTGGGTCAGCGCGAACGTCCCACCACGCCCCGCGCCTTTGTCTTGTCGCTGAGCTACGTGTTGGGCATGGCCAGCACCTACGCCGCGGCGGGGGTTGCGGTCGGCTATTTCGGCGCGCGCGCCAACCTTCAGGCCTGGATGCAGCAATCCTGGGTGCTGGGTTTGTTCGGTTTGCTGTTTGTGGTCCTCGCGCTCGCCATGTTTGGTCTCTATGAGCTGCAATTGCCAGCTGCCCTCCGTGACCGGCTCGACGCCCTGAGTCGCCGCCAAAAGGGCGGCCAGATCCTGGGCGTGACCATCATGGGTGTCTTGTCTGCGCTGGTGGTCTCGCCCTGTGTGTCGGCACCGCTGGCCGGTGCGCTGCTCTACATCTCCACCACCGGCGACGCCGTGCTCGGGGGTGGCGCGCTCTTCGCCCTGGCCATGGGGATGGGCGTGCCGCTGCTGATCATCGGCACCCTGGGCACGCACATCCTGCCCAAGGCTGGGGCCCGGATGGAAACCGTCAAGCAGGCGTTTGGCGTGATGCTGCTGGCCGTCGCACTTTGGCTGGTGGAACGGGTGCTACCCACCGGCCTGAGCCTCGCGTTGTGGGCGTTACTGCTGATTGGCGCGGGCCTGCATCTAGGTGCCTTGCGCCGGGATGCCCACGGCTGGGCCCGCAGCGTTCAGGCTCTGGGCCTGGTGGCGCTACTCTGGGGTGTATTCGTGCTCTGGGCCGCCGCGCAGGGCTCCGGCTCCCTACTAAAACCCATTTCGTCCGTGGGTGGCGCCCAGGCGAGCGTGCCATCGGCAGGCTCTCCCTTCCAGCGCATCGAGACTGAAGCCGAACTCCGCGAGGTGCTGGCCGAAAGCCAGCCTGTGATGCTGGATTTCTACGCGGACTGGTGCGTCAGCTGCATCGTCATGGAAGAAGAAATTTTCCGACAACCAGAGGTCCTCGCCCTGAAGGAGAAGATGCGGTTCGTCCAGCTCGACCTGACGGCGTTCGACAGCGGCCATCAGGCGCTGCTGACCCAACTGCAACTGGTAGGACCACCTGCGGTCCTGTTCTTCGATGCCGATGGACAGGAACGGCGCAAAGCGCGGATGGTCGGCGAAGTGACGCTGGATCAGTTCATGCGCCAGGTTGAAACGCGCATATTGAACTGAATCAAGATGGCGTTTTGGCGCCGTCCCGATTCTCAAGATACTGCCGCACGAACCCACTGAGATCGGCCGCCCCCGCCAGATCGAAGCCGCGCTTTTGCGCCTCCTGCATTGTTTGCTCGGCGGACCAGCCCTGCGCTCGCGCTTCACGTAACAGGTAAATGGTGATGGCGCGGATGCCGGTGCCGCAGTGCAATAAACAAGCGCCTTCCTTCTGCCTGAGCACCTCATCAAGCTGCTGAACGGCGCTCTCGGATGGATTGGCGCGGTTGATCGGGATGTTCACATACTCGAAGCCCTGGCTGGTTGCGAGGGATTCGTTCGAGGTGGCGATCTCGCCAGGCTGGCGAAAATCGATCAGGGTGCATACGCCTTGCTGCTTCAGCGCAGCAAGATCCTCTTCGGTCGGCTGCCCGCCAACGTGAACACGGGGATCAACTTCGGGAAATTTGCTCATGTGCTGCTCTCCTCTTGCTCAACGGACTAGCCTTGGGGACTGTGGGTCATGTGCTGGCAATAGTTTTGTAGTTGCTCGGGCAAGTCGGTCGGACAGACCCCGCACTGCCGGTTTCCAGGCACCGCATAATCGATGAACTTGGGAAAGGCCAGGTTCAGGTTCTGCATGATCTCGCGGAACTCCTCCAGGCTCTTGCCCTGGCCCAGGCGCGGGTTACGGCTTTTCTCCTGGGCGACCGTCGATACCCGACGGCCCTGGTAGTCATGGCCGGGATAGATCAGATAGTCCTCCGGCAGGGTGAAAAGCTTCTCCGTGACCGTGCGGTACAGGGTATCGGAATCACCATTCTGAAAATCCGTGCGACCACAGCCGTCGATCAGGAGCGCGTCGCCGGTGAAGACCCGGTCCTGGAAAATATAGGCAAAGTGCCCGTCCGTGTGGCCGGGGGTGTGCAGGGGTTTGAGGCTCAGGTTGCCCACCTGAAACGGCCTGCCTTCCTCGATACCGACATCGGTGCAAGGTAGCTGATCCATGGCGGGGGCTGCGATTTTGCTCCCGACTTTCTGCTTAAGCTGCAGGGCGGAGGTAATGTGATCGGCATGAATGTGCGTATCCAGGGTATAGGCCAGCGTCAGCCCATGCTTCTGCACTTCATCCAGGTCCCGCTGCAGGGAGTTGATGACAGGATCAATCAACACGGCCTGGCCGGTTTCTTCACAGCCAATCAGATAGGTGTAGGTGCTGGAGATGGGTTCAAATAACTGTCTGAATATCATTGGGCTTCCTCCACGGATCGTATTTGTCAGGAGCGAGTTTCAAACAAAAGCTTATGCAAGAACACGCCGGCGGCCATGGCGATCACAAAGCCCAGCACGGGCAGCAAACCGCTGGCGATGGCCGTAATGGCGGGGCCGGGGCACAAACCCGCGATACCCCAGCCAATGCCGAAGATGGCCGCGCCAGTCACCAAACGCCAGTCGATGTCCTGCTTCGTTGGCAGATAAAAGCGTCCCGCGAAGCGCGGATGCGGCCGTTTCAGGATGAAGCGAAACGCGGGCATGGTGACCAGCACCGCGCCACCCATCACAAAGGCCAGGGTGGGGTCCCAATCGCCGGCAATATCGAGGAAATTGAGCACCTTGGCCGGGTTCATCATTTGCGAAAGGCCCAGGCCCAGCGCAAACAGAAAGCCCGCGCCAAGCGACAGAAGCAGCAGTGGAGTATTGTTCTTGCCGGTCATATTAGCCTCCGATGACATGGCGCATAACGTAGGTTGTAGCAAAGGCCGAAACCATGAAGGTGAGGGTGGCGACCAGCGAGCGTGGCGCGAGCCGGCCGATGCCACAGACGCCATGGCCACTGGTGCAGCCACTGCCCATGCGGGTGCCAAAGCCCACTAATAGGCCTGCAATCAGCATGACCGGCCAGCTCACCTGCAGATCGACCGGCAGGGGATCGCCCGTTATAAAAGGCCAGGCCAGTCCACCCAGAATCATGCCGGCGATAAACAGCGCCTGCCAGCCAATCTCGCCCCGCGCGGGCGTTAGGAGCCCGCCGAAAATGCCGCTGATTCCGGCAATCCGGCCCGCGCCCCACAGCATCAGGGCGCTGGCCAGGCCGATCAGCATGCCGCCAAGCAGGCCGCTGATGGGGGTAAATTCAGTCATGTGATCTCTCCTCTGGATCAGGCCGCGCCAGAGCTATTAGGGCCATGGTGCGTTGGTTAATGATGTAGAAAAAAATCCTTCAATTACTCAGGGCCGAGGCTGTTGAGCCGGTCACCCGAGCCGTTGCACAGCGTCGCCACGGCCTCTTCCGTGCTTAGGAAAACCTGGCCCGGGCTCAATTGGGCCAGAAAATCCGTTTGGCGCAGGCGATCCATCACCGGGCCCTTCACTTCCGCCAGATGCAGGATGATTCCGGCCTCCCGCAGGCTCGTGGCAAGCTGTTCCAGCGCCTCCAGAG
>CAYXVO010000189.1:0-6057 GCA_964467875.1 uncultured Pseudomonadales bacterium
AAGCTTCGATTATGCCGGCAGGGCAATTAAGAATCCCCAATATTCCTACTTAAATGTAGCTCCGGAAGCCGCTAGCCTAGGTGTGGTACCCGCTGTGAAAGAAAAAGATGGTGTACTAACCCTGAACCTCTTCCAGCGCTAACGAATCAACCGACAAGTGCATCAAACTGCGCGGCTTCTCTGAACGTTATGCCCTAAATCAAATACCCTTCCGGCAACATACGCTTATGCAGGATCCGGATGATTTCAACAACGTCCTCGGCGCCTACTCGATAGAAAATGATGTGGCTTCCCTGAGGGTACTGTCGGTAGCCCGGGCTTATCTCATCGCAACCTTGTCCGAGGCTCGGATTGCCGCCCAGAAGATGGAAGCATTGATCGAACTGAAGAATATAGTGGTTTCGTTGATCCCGGCCCCATTCCCGGTCCGTGTACAGTGCAATGGATTTGAGGTCAGCTTTGGCCTTCCTGGAAAGCTTGAAGTTCGGCATCAGCGCCCTTCGTTATCCAATTCACTAATAAACGAGTCATAGGAATAGTCTTCAAACCCACTGTCCTCGCCTTCCTTGAGCAGTTTACGAAGCGTGGTCAGGCGGGTTTCGGACTCTTCAAGCAGGCGCAATCCTGCTCGAACGACTTCGCTGGTTGAGCTGTATCGACCACTTTTGAGTTGCTCTGCAATGAATGCATCAAAATGTTGGCCTAAGGTGATGCTGGTATTCTTTTGCATGGTGCCGCCCCACGAGTACCAATAATTGGTACATTTTGATCCGGCCAGCATAACAATGCAATCCAAGTGGCAGACGCGGAATTTGCGGACATAAAGCCCTCGAAAAATTGCGTAATTGGAAGCCGTGGCCCCATCAAAAATCCTCCTCCCTCCGCTCCTGCTGCAACCGCCACAGATTCGCATACACCCCACCCTGCGCCAATAAGCTCCGATGATCCCCCTGCTCCACCACGCGTCCTTCATGCATCACCACAATCTGATCGGCATCGACGATGGTCGAGAGCCGGTGGGCGATAACCAGGCTGGTCTGGCCTCGGGCGACTTCGGCCAGCGCGGTCAGGATGCTGCGCTCGGACTTGCTGTCCAGGGATGAGGTGGCTTCGTCGAACACCAAAATGGCTGGTCGCTTCAGCATGGCACGCGCAATGGCCACCCGCTGCTTTTCACCACCACTGAGTTTAAGGCCGCGCTCGCCGACCACCGTGTCGAGCCCTTGGGGCAGGCGACGGATGAAGTCCTCCAGGTGCGCCAGTCGGATCGCCTGCCACAACTCATCGTCACTCGCGTCAACGCAGCCGTAACGAATGTTCTCCGCGAGGCTTGCGTTAAACAGCACCGTGTCCTGGGGCACGATGCCGATGGCCTGGCGCAGGGACTGCTGAGTCACCGTCCGCACATCCTGCCCGTCGATCAACACCGCGCCTTCGGCGGGATCGTAGAAGCGAAACAGCAGCTTCACCAGGGTCGATTTGCCCGCGCCGCTGCTCCCCACCACCGCGACCTTCTGCCGGGGCCGGACCCGAAAGCTCACCTCGTGCAGAATCGGCCGTTCGGCACTGTAGCGGAAGCTGACCTGGCGGAATTCGATCTCACCATGGGTGACCTGTAGCTCCCGGGCCTCGGGCGCGTCCTGAACTTTGGGGGTTTGGTCGAGCAGGCCGAACAGGCGTTCGATGTTGGCCATGGAGCCCTTCATTTCCCGATAGACGAACCCCAGCACATTGAGCGGCATGAACAGCTGCATCATGAAGGCATTAATGAGGACGAAATCGCCCAGGGTCATGACTCCCTCGCTGACCCGCACCGCCGCCAGGACCATCATGGCGGTCATGGCCAGGGCAATGATCAGGGCCTGCCCCGCGTTGAGAGCAAACAGGGACAGGCGATTCATGCGCCGGGCCGTCTCCCACTGGGCCAGGTCCGCGTCGTAGCGACGCGCCTCGAATTGTTCGTTGGTAAAATACTTCACCGTCTCATAGTTCAGCAGACTGTCGATGGCGCGGGAATTACTCTCGGAGTCGGCCTTGTTGGCGGCCCGCACATACCCCGTGCGCCAGTCGGTGGCGACGAAGGAGAACACCACGTACAGCACCACCGCAAGCAAGGTGATCAGGGCAAACCAGACCGAATAGTTCCACAGCAGAATGCCGATCACCATGGCGATCTCGAACAGCGTCGGGACGATGTTGAACACCATGAAGCGCAGAATAAAGCTGACGCCGGACACGCCCCGTTCGATATCGCGGGCCAGCCCGCCGGTGCTGCGGTTGAGATGGAACTCGAGATCCAGCCGGTGGAGATGGCGGAACACCTCAAGCCCGATACGCCGCATGGCGCGCTCGGTGACCCGCCCAAACAGGGTGTCGCGCAACTCACCGAACAGCACATTGGCCAGACGCACCGCGCCATAGGCCAGCAACAGCCCCAGGGGAATGCTCACCAGGGCCGGCACCGCCTGGGCCTGATCCAGATCATCGACGATGTATTTGAGGATAAAAGGCAGCCCGACACTGGCGAGCTTGGCGCCGATCAAACACAGCACCGCCAGCACAATGCGGGTCTTGTACTCCAATAGATAGGGCCACAAGGATGTTAAGCGGGCCCAGCTGAGCTCACCTGTTTCCACATCGTAGGTTGCGCGTTTCGACTTCATGCATGACGCCTCAGGATACGGCCTCTGAACACCGGCCGGGACAGCCGCTGGAAGGCGGATTCTAAACGAGTGGCTCGTTTTATGCGCCGGGAGCGCGTATTATTTGCACACCGTTTTAGACCCCGGACCTATCTAGAGAGGAATCCGCACCATGCGTGAAGCTGTAATCGTCTCCACTGCCCGTACCCCCATTGGCAAGGCCTACCGGGGTGCCCTGAACAACATCAAGTCACCGACGCTGGCAGCACACGCCATTCGCCATGCCGTGGCACGGGCTGGTATTGAAGGCGCGGAAGTCGAAGACGTGATCCTGGGCGCGGTCCTCACCGCCGGTACCGCCGGCAACAACATTGCCCGCAATGCCGCTCTAACCGCGGGCCTGCCGGTTACGGCCGCCGGCCAGACCATCGACCGCCAGTGTGCGTCCGGCCTGATGGCCATTGCCACTGCCGCCAAGCAGATCATGGTGGACGGTATGGACGTCGTCGTCGCCGGCGGCCAGGAAAACATTTCCGCCGTGCAGAGCCAGTACTACAAGTGGATCAGCGAAACCGTTGACCCCAACCTGGTGGCTCAGTCCGAAAATGCCTACATGCCCATGCTGCAGACCGCTGAGCTGATTTCCCGCAAGTATAAGGTGAGCCGCGAAGCCCAGGACGAATATGCCCTGAGCTCCCAGATGCGCACCGCCGCCGCCCAGGAAGCTGGTCGCCTGGACGCCGAGGTCGTGCCCATCACCGCCACCCAGATGCTGGTGGACCGGGAAACCAAGGCCGTTTCCTACCGTGAAGTGACGCTCTCCAAGGATGAAGGCAACCGCCCCGAGACCACGCTGGAGAGCCTGCAGAGCCTCAAGCCCGTGATCGAAGGTGGCCTCATCACCGCCGGCAACGCCAGCCAGCTGTCCGACGGTGCCTCCGCCTGCGTCCTGATGGATCGCAAGCTGGCCGAACAGCGTGGCCTGCAGCCGCTGGGGATCTACCGCGGCATGGCGGTGGCCGGTAACGCACCCGAGGAAATGGGTATCGGCCCGATCTACGCCATTCCCAAGCTGCTCAAGCAGCACGGCCTGAGCGTCAACGACATCGGTCTGTGGGAACTGAACGAAGCCTTTGCGGTTCAGGCTCTGTACTGCCGTGACTTCCTGGGTATCGACCCGGACAAATACAACGTCAACGGCGGCGGTATCTCCATCGGCCACCCCTACGGCATGACCGGTGCGCGCCTGGTGGGTCACGCCCTGATCGAAGGCAAGCGCCGTGGCGTGAAATACGTGGTGGTCACCATGTGTATCGGTGGCGGCATGGGTGCGGCGGGTCTGTTCGAAGTCGCCTGAGGCGCCTGATATCACCACGGCACGGCCGATGGTGATCCGCCAATAAATACGGGGGCTCAGGCCCCCGTATTTGTTTCTGCACCGAGAGCGCCTCAGGCCGCATTCACATCCCGCGGCTCCAGTCTCAGACGTTCCATGAACGCTTCCACCGTATCCGGCACCACCACTTCGTAGGCCGGCCCGTGCATATCCACCAGCAGCGTTGGCAATCCGGCCTGCGCCTGCAGTAAGCGCGCACAACTCAACGACAAATTCTTGGCCTGTAAGAGGCTAAACAGCGGCCATTCCAGGTGCAGCTGCAAGGAGCCCTTCTCCAGGGCCGCCAGTTTATAGCGCTGGTATTCCGCTGAATGGGTGTCCGCCGCCAACGCAGCCGCGATCAGCGGGATCACACCCTGATAGACAAAGGTCAGCGTGCGGTCCACCCAGAACTGGCCATCCTCGCTGTAATAACCAATGCGAGCGTCTTGTTTCAGGCTCTGGCAAAACGACGCCCGATCCACATAACCGTCCGTGGGATGAGTTGCCACGGAGGGGACTAGAAACCTGGCCCCCAGAATCTCCTTTTCCAACATGTCTCTGCTCCCTGTCGGTGCCGTTCAACAGATACCTTAAGAAAACACTTACTGCTGCCTAAAAGCCAGAACCGGCAGGTAGGCTGCCTAAAGAATGGCGGCAAGCAACGTCGGCCCACATGTTGATACGCATCAATATGCCGGTGGAGCGCATGCGATAACTTGGCGCTTTATTTTTGGGGAAAAGAAAGTGAGAACACAGGAAACGTTCAATTTTTATTCCCATTTCGCCGGCATGATTGCCGCCGTGGTGGGCACAATATTCTTGGTCGAGCGCGCAACCAGCTCCGCCTCCATGCTGCTGACCGCCGCAATCTACGGCCTGTCCGTCGTTTTCCTGTTCCTGGCGAGCTCGCTCTATCACGCCTTTAAAACCAAGGAAAACGAACTGTCTTTTTGGCGCAAGATGGATCGCCTGGCGATCTTTTTCATGATCGCGGGTTCCTATACGCCGGTGTGCTACTTCTTTCTCGATGAAACCTGGCGATTGCCAATGATCGCAACCCAATGGGGCCTTGTCGGCTTCGGCGTAATCTCCCAGTTATTCTTCCCGCGCGCGCCGCGAGTGCTGTACGCCTGCATTTACTTGTGCATGGGCTGGCTACTGCTGTTGCCGATGGGGCAGTTGCTGTCGGCGATGTCTACGCAACAGGAGACCCTGCTCTTCGCTGGCGGCGCGGCCTTTACATTGGGCGCGATTTTTTATGCCATCAAACGCCCTTTGATCAAGCCGGGCATCTTCAGCTTTCATGAACTGTTTCATGTCATGGTTCTGGTCGGCGCGGGGTGCCATTATGCGTTGGTGTATGACGCCTTCGCGTCCTATATCGCTGTGTAATCCCCACGTATAAGAATGGTTTAATGTCCGCTCATAAGAATGGCTTAATGCCCACGCAGACGAGCAGTGACCGCCGAGCCGGACGCGAACTGTCTGACGCCGCCAGCCGCAAGATGTCTCTACTGGATGCGGAGATACGCCTGTTTGATCGGGATTATCACGCCCACTTTCTCGCCGGCGAAACCAAGCACCGGTCAATCGGGGAACCTTTCCTGCTGGAAAGCCCCGGCGCGCGCACCGGGATCCTGCTGATCCACGGCCTGATGGCCGCGCCCGAAGAGGTGCGGGAATGGGCGGAGGCTCTCGTTGGCCTGGGCTACACCGTCTATGCGCCGCGCATGGCCGGTCACGGCACCTCCGCGGACGATTTGTCGCGCCGCTCCGCGCAGGAATGGATTGCCTCGGTCGACCGTGGTTACGACATTCTTGCCACCTGCTGCGACCGGATTGTTGCCGCCGGCTTTTCAACGGGCGGAGCGGTTGCCCTGCATCGTGTGATCAAACGCCCGACGGATTTTGCGGCGCTGATCAGCATTAGCGCGCCGCTGAAGTTCAAGAAGTTCTCCGCCCACTTTGCAAAGCCGGTCTGTTACTGGAACCGTGCCTCCAGGTTCATGGGCGCCGCCCGATTCTGCAAAGAATTCG
>CAYXVO010000190.1:0-6033 GCA_964467875.1 uncultured Pseudomonadales bacterium
GTAGCAATCGATCTGGCGCGGATGCTCATCCACCGAGCCCAGAAACGACATCACCGGCGTCGGCGTGTCGCCCGGCTGCGCTGTCATTTTGCTGAAGTCGACCGAACGTGCGTCAATGCGCGGAGGCGTGCCGGTTTTCAGACGGCCGACCCGCAGCGGCAGTTCGCGCAGGCGATGGGCCAGGGCACTGGAGGGCGGATCGCCGGCGCGGCCGCCGGAATGGTTCTGCAGACCAATGTGAATGACGCCGCCAAGGAAGGTTCCGGTCGTCAGCACCACGGAGCGCGCGTAAAACCGCAGCCCCATCTGGGTCACCACGCCGGTGGCGGTTTCGCCCTCGACGATCAGGTCATCCGCCGCCTGTTGAAAAATCCACAGGTTTTCCTGGTTTTCCAGCATCGTGCGAATCGCCGCCTTGTACAGCACCCGATCCGCTTGCGCCCGTGTGGCGCGCACGGCAGGCCCTTTACGGCTGTTGAGAATACGGAACTGGATACCAGCATGATCGGTCGCACGCGCCATGGCACCGCCCAGGGCATCGATTTCCTTGACCAAATGGCTCTTGCCGATCCCGCCAATCGCCGGATTGCAGGACATCTGCCCGAGGGTCTCGACATTATGGGTCAGCAACAGGGTTTGGCAGCCCATCCGTGCCGACGCCAGTGCAGCCTCGGTGCCGGCATGGCCGCCGCCAATCACGATCACATCAAAGCGACTGGGAAAATCCACGACTCACCTCAGCTTTTTTGCAAAAATCCAACAGATCCCGACGATCCACCAAAGGTCGCGAGTCCAATGCAGGGTAACCGGCTATTTTAACGATCCACCGGTTCGAAGGAAACGGTCGCACGGCTATAATAGCCCCTACACAGGTACAACTGCGTACCTCTCCAGCAAAATGAACTACTTGTAATCTTACGTCTGATCAATGAGTTAAGGTGGCTACTTCAGTCAAGTTATCAAGAAAGTTATCCACATTGGTATTTTCCTCAAATCGACCCCATTTCAAACATAACCTACTGATTTAAAAGAGAGTCAATAGGTGACAATTTATTTCTAAAAATTTAATGAACAAAGTTATCCACAATTATCTGCGGATATGTTGTGGATAGGCTTTGGATGAGCTGCGTATAGATTCCCGACCCCAGGGTGCACCTGGGCCGTACTCTGCAGTGGACGCTTTCTAGCTAGTCTGTTAGCCCATTGCTGGGGCCTGCGAGAACAGCAGCCGACTCGGATTTTAGTTTTACGCCCGGATTCTCTACGATGTGCCAAGGCCAGGTGAATGAGGTGGGCGCTAACCCATAGAAATTCGACTGCGTACGTAGACCGAACCTGAAACTGAATCCCACCCAAGGTCGGCAGTCTCATGGCCACGCCGGTTTGTGCAGTGTCGGTTTATATCAAAAGGAGCAGCAGGAAATGGTAAAGGAATTGACCGCACAACAACTGCGAGCCTTTGAGCACCACCTAAAAACGTTACAACAGGATCTGCAAGCTCGACTGGACGCCGCCGAGCAGGCAGACGATGAGAACCCACAGGATCCGGATTCCGTGGCACATCTCAACGCTGTGCAGGAACAAGCGATGGCAGAAGCCAATCGCGAGCAGCATCAAAATCAGCTGCGTGACGTGACCAAAGCCTTGGCGGCAATCGAGACGGGAGATTACGGCTTCTGCCAGCAGTGCGATGAATCCATACCGCCCGCCCGTCTGGAGATCCGTCCCGAATCCCTACTCTGTGTACACTGCCAGTCCCGTCGCGAGGCCGTCTGATCAACCCCCGCTGCGCTTGGCCTCGTAACCTTCCTTTTTGAGTGCCGCCACCAGCATATCGGCGAAATCACCCTGGATCTCGATGACTCCGTTCTTCACGGCGCCACCGCTGCCGCACCGCTTTTTGAGCTGCTTCGCCAACTCGCTTAGCTGAGTTGCCGTCAACGGCAGCCCCATGACACAGGTGACCAACTTGCCGCCACGCCCGTTCTTGATCAGTTGCACTCGCACCCGGCCATCGCCCACAATGGCCTCCGCCTCGGGCTCATCTCGCACCCGCCCGATTTCGGTGGAATAGACCAGACGGGTCGGACGGTCATCACCACGCTTTGTCATCTTGCTACCTTTTGTCATCTTGCGATCTTTTGCCGCCTTGCCATCTTTCGTCGTCTTGCAAGGTTTCGTCGTCTTACGAAGTTTCGCCGTCTTGCTTAGCAGTGCGTAAATCGGGGATCATCTACCGCTTCACAGAACGGCCTATTCTAACACTCAGCAACGCTTGCGGTGCCAACACTGGCTGACCTCGTTGCACCGAAGGTGTCATCATTTCTTGCCAGGACGAACCGTCCAGAACACATTTGCCAGGACTAATCCCATGACCGCACAACGGCCCACCTCTCCCCATGATGTCGATCCGACGATTTCGCCTTATAAACGGCGCAGCTACAACCTTTTGGTCATGTTATCGCTGCTGGCGTTGGCGGGCATTGCCGCTTACATCCTGCTGGAGAACTATTACAAGCCTGCCGCAACCAACGGTGACCCTGAACTGGCGCGCTTTGAGCTCGACGCGCAGGTGAAAAGCCTGCAACCGGTAACGGCGGCGCTGGAGAAGTATTATCTCGCCCGGCAGGACTGGCCTGAAAGTCTTGCCGAACTGGACCTCGAACCGGGCTTTTTGGAGGGACTCAGCTCCCTGCACTTGGGTTCTCAAGGTGAGCTGCGCTTCGGGGGATCGGAGGCGCTGGGATCTTATCAATCCGGTACCTTGGTACTCGCGCCCCAAGGTATACCCGGTACGAGCGATTTCACATGGCAGTGTCGAGGAGACGGGATTGTTGAGATCTATTTGCCCGATTACTGTCAGGCAGGTGCGATTCATGGAAATCAGATTTCTGATTAGCCTGAAGCGAGTAACAGGTTCGTTTCAGAATCTGTGAGAAACAGGGCACCCGCTGGTGCCCTGCCATAACGGATTTCGGCAATACCTTCACCTTCACCTTCACCTTCAATCCGGATTACGCCCTTATTCGGACACGCAACGCCAAAAGTACTGACCCGGGTAGGTGTGGACAGATTGAAATACCCGTCAATTGCAGAACTAATTAGTTCGGTACTCAGAGAAAAGGATCCACCGTCCTCACTGTTATAATTGAATCCGGCAGCAGACATCGCACGTAATGGTCTCCCCGAGCGAACTCAAGGTAAAGAGGCTTTCTTAAAGCAGCCCCCTTGCCTGTTCAAGGATCTTCCGCAGGTGCTCATCCCCTACAAAGCTCTCCCCATACACCTTGCACAGATCCTCGGTGCCACTGGGGCGAACGGCGAACCAGCCATTCTCCGTAGTCATCTTGATGCCCCCAATGGCAGCACCATTTCCCATAGCGTGGGTGAAACAGGCGGTTACCGGATCGCCGGCTAAGGTATCGAAAGGCACGTCTTCCGGCTTCAGCTTTTTCAGCTTTTGCTTCTGTTCAGCTGCAGCTGGCGAATCCACCCGGCGGTACACTGGCTCGCCATATTTTCTGGTCAGTTCCGCATAATACGCGCTGGGCAGTTTACCGGTTTTAGCACGAATTTCCGCCGCGAGCAGACACAGAATGATGCCATCTTTATCGGTACTCCAGGGTCCGCCCGTCATGGTCAGGAAACTGGCGCCAGCGCTTTCTTCTCCGCCAAACGCCAAAGTGGCGCTGTGTAGTCCTTCCACGAACCACTTGAAGCCCACCGGCACTTCATAAAGCTCCCGGCTCAGCCCCGCCACTACCCGGTCGATCATGGACGACGACACCAGGGTTTTACCCACCTTAAGGTCCACAGACCATTCCGGCCGGTGCGTTAGCAAGTAATCAATGCAGATCGCCAGGTAATGGTTCGGGTTCATCAATCCGGCTGCATCCACGATTCCATGACGGTCCGCATCCGGATCATTGGCGAAGGCGAGCTCAAAGCGATCCTTGATCTTTAGCAAATTAGCCATCGCCGCCTGGCTCGAACAATCCATGCGAATCTTGCCGTCATGGTCCGGCGGCATGAAGGCAAAGCTCGGATCCTGGTTGCGATTCACAATCTCCAGATCCAGCTTGTATTCAGCCGTCAGCGCATCCCACACCGCCAGTGCAGAACCGCCCATGGGGTCGGCTCCAAGCTTCAGACCACTGGCTGCAATTGCCTGCATGTCCACCACCGTGGCTAGTTCCTTCACGTATTGGCCGACGTAATCCCAGCGCTCGGCCTCATTCATGGCAATATCGCGCGGTGAGGTTTTCACAGCGGTCAGACCTGCCATCAGCAACTCATTGGCCCTGTTTTCAATCCAGCCGGTTGCAGCCGTATCTGCCGGACCACCATTTGGTCCGTTGTACTTGAGGCCACCATCCTCGGGGGGGTTATGGGAGGGCGTGATAATCAAGCCATCCGCCAGTCCATTTCTCCGCCCCCTGTTGTGCTGCAGAATCGCGTGAGATACCAAGGGCGTGGGCGTAAAGCCCTCTGCTGAATCGATGCGGACCGACTCCCCGTTGCCGACCAATACGCTCAGTACCGTCTCCATCGCAGGACCAGACAGGGCATGGGTGTCTTTGCCTACGTACAGAGGGCAAGTGATACCCTGTTTACTGCGCCAGTCCACCACCGCTTGGGCAATTGCCAGAATGTGGTGCTCATTGAAACTGTGATTCAGGGAAGAGCCTCGGTGACCGGAGGTTCCAAAGCTAACCTGCTGGGATGTTTTGCTCGGGTTGGGTTGATTCTGGTAATAAGCAGAAATAACACTCGCGATATCAGGCATGTGTGAATAATCTTCCTTGTTTTTTAGCAGCTCCGTAGGTTACCAAATCCATCCGAAGCAGCCTATTAGCGATAGAGACAATCAAAGCATCAATTAGTAAGTTGAGGCGACCAACTCCGGATCACATTCGGTCATGGACTTATAGCGGCGCAGCACAAGGCGTGAGATTTGATCGGAGTTACTGACCTGTTTGTCATGTTCCTCTCTCATTGTCCTGTGAATGATGATGGCTCATCACTTCCCGATACAGAATGCATAAAATTATTTAAAAACAAAAGGTTATAAAATTCTCGGAGCACTCTTGGAGTGCTGAAATTTGCGAAAAAAGTGTAAATATTGGCAAATTTCCTCTACATCGGCTCCTGACGACCCACGTTATACTGGGATAAGTGGGAAACTGGGAGCCTTTTATACAATTTTATCTCTATGAAATCAGTGCCTTGAAATTGCTCGATCGTCCCTTTCTGTCAGACAAAATTATAGTAACATCGTTTTCTAAACGGACCCGTTCTCATTTTGAACGGACTTGACGCACAACGTTGTTGTGCATAAAATGAGTAAAAAGTGATCAGGTACTTATGGCGGTTGAATTCAGGGATACGTGGCTGGAGGTTTTTTACGAACAAGACCAAAGTCATAAGAAAATACCCAGCACTATTGAAAGCGCCCTCTTTAGAAAGATTCAGATTCTGGATGCCGCAACGCAGGAGTCAGACTTGAGGATTCCACCGGGTAATCGTTTTGAACATTTGCAAGGAAACCTGTCTGGATGGTGTTCTATTCGGGTTAACAAGCAGTATCGCCTGATTTTTCGCTGGGAAGATGGCACCGCCCAAGATACATATCTAGACCCGCATGTTTACAAGGGCTAGAGGAGGTTATGGTAATGAGGAATACAAAACGCCGGCCAGTGACCGTTGGCGAAATGCTAGTCACCGAGTTTCTGGAGCCGATGAACATCGAAATCAGTGAACTTGCCGAAGCAATGGGTGTGCACAGAAATACACTCAGTCGGATTGCGCATGACAAAGGCACGCTGACAGCACCCATGGCAATCAAACTCGCAGCGGCTTTGGGGAATACGCCGGAGTTCTGGCTGAATATTCAGCACGCAGTTGAGTTATGGGACGTCCGTCATCGTGCCTATGAACAAGAAGCTAAGAACGTGAGGCGCGTAAAGCCCCACGAGTTACCTCTGAAGCAGGCCTGAAGCACATTTCGTTTCAGCCATGTTTCCCCTTTCTTTG
>CAYXVO010000191.1:0-6021 GCA_964467875.1 uncultured Pseudomonadales bacterium
ATAAGGTAGTAGCGCTGGTCAAGAAGGCACCGCGTGGCGATGTGCTGGTACTGGCAACCTGTTTGTTGCTGACTGTGCTGTTCGACATGGTGGTCGCCATTACCACCGGCATTGTGCTGGCCTCGCTGCTGTTCATGCGGGATATTTCAGAGATGACGAAGGTGGTGGATGCCTCCACCGGCTACAAACATAGCCAGGTCCAACTGCCGGAAGGCTGGGGCCTGTACAAGATCAGCGGCCCGCTGTTCTTTGCCGCGGCCGATCGGATCTTTTCGGAGCTGACCCTGATGACCCAGGAACGGAAGGGCGTGATTCTCTCCATGGATGCAGTGCCGATCCTGGATGCGGGCGGCCTGGCGGCGTTCACCAAATTCGTGCAGGGCGCCCGCGCCAATAACATGCAGGTGATCGTCGCCGATCTTCAGTTTCAGCCCCTCAAGACATTAACCAAGGCGCATGTGCAGCCGATCGAGGGCAGCCTGTGCTTTACGCCCAGCGTGGCGGAAGCGCTGGCCCAGGTAAACGGCAGTCTGTTTATGGATCCAAAGCAGACGGCAATCGCATAGTAATTATCTCACAACCTACTGCGCGACTCCTGGACTGCGTTGGACTTGCGCTCCGATGCTCATGTATGCGGTATACACTGCGCTGCGGTGCTCAGTCCACCTTGTCCAGAACCCGCTCGAGACGGTTGTGAGATAGTTACATAGGCCCAACAATCGACATCCTGAAACATCGCCGCGCAGGCTGCGCCCATGCTCAGGAAACCGGAGTTTTATGAAGAAAGAGCAGATTGATGCAATGCAAGACGACGGCCGCCTGGTCGCGGTACACGTATTACCGAACCCTGCGCAGTCCAAAGAGTGGATCCTGATGTTTAAGGAGCGCGGAGGGCGCAGTCACTTCCTGGTGTCGGAGACCGAGCAAATCACCAGTTTTGAGACGTTGGAAGCGGCCGTGCATACCCTGCGCAGCGTGGGCTTCAAACGCGCTGAAATCATGTTCTAGGAGTGCCCTTGCGCACGCCTTAAGCAGGATCGTTGGAGATGGGGGAGCCGACTTTCGGCTTGGTGGCATAGTCCATACCATAGCGTTCCAGGTAATCCCGGATCATCTGCCTCACCACCTGGGATGGCGTGAGATCCTGCGACGCGCAGAGTTCTTCAAAGGCTTTCTTTTTCACGGGATCAATCAGTACTGTTAATCTCGCGGATTTTGTTTCCATCTCCAGTCACTCTCCGATCACTATCTTCATCATCCAATTCAATGTTAACCAAATTCTAATCAGATTCCGCTCGGGCTGCCAGCCATAATCGCCACTTGCAGATTACTAAACGTTGTTTAATAATGCGCACCGCTAAACGATGTTTAATTAATCGGGACAATCAGGAGGGGCGCCCATGGCGCGACGTTCGGACAGCTCACCGCAGGAACTCCGGCAACGTGTCCTGGAGACGGTGGAAACTCTTCTCGCCAACGCACGGGCGGGTCAGCTCAGCCTGCGACAGGTCGCGCGGGAGGCAGGCTACACACCGGGCGCGCTGGTGCATTCCTTCGGCAGTTGGGGCTTGTTGCTGCTGCGGGTCAATGCCCAGACGCTGGACGAGCTGTCTGACTGCCTGAATCAGGCGGTCGCCGGAATCGATGATCCGCTTGCCGGGATTTTACGTCTGGCGGAGGCGTATCTGGAATTCGCCCGCCAACACCAGAACCGCTGGCAGCTCATCTTCGAACACAAACTCGGTAGCGATGAGCCCTTACCGCAATGGCATCACGAACGTATCCAACGCCTGTTTGGCGAACTGGAGCAGCGCCTGGCCCGGCTCAATTCAGGTGCCAGCACCCGTGAGATCGAAACCGCGGCGCGGGTGGTGTGGGGTGGGGTTCATGGCATCACCTTGCTCAGCGTCGATGAAAAGCTCTTTACCCAATCTCCAATCGCCGGCAGGGAGCTGATCCACTCGTTGCTGACCCAGTACCTGGCCGGTTGGGCCGCGTCGACCGCGAGTGCTGAGCAGCGCGACGATTCCTGAAAAAAGAAGCAACTTTGAGCCAAAATTGATGAACAACAAAAACGATTGTCATTCGGAGAGTCTCAATATGGAGCAGCAAAGCCAGTTTGGCCTGTTGCGCGGTAACCGCTTCAAGCCATTCTTCTTCACCCAGGCCCTGGGTGCGTTCAATGACAACCTCTACAAGACCAGCCTGTTGCTGTTTGTGACCTTCGTGGTGAGCCAGCAGGGTGGGGAGGACCGTAGCGATCTGCTGGTCAATCTCGCCGCTGGACTCTTTATCCTGCCATTTTTCCTGTTCTCGCCATTGGCGGGGCAACTGGCCGACAAGTATGAAAAGGCTGGGCTGATCCGCTTCATCAAGCTGCTGGAGATCCTTATCATGGGGCTCGGTGCGGTGGCCTTTGTGACAGGCTCCGTATGGCTGATGTTCCTGGTGCTGTTCGCCATGGGTGCCCAATCCACCTTCTTTGGCCCCGCCAAGTACGCCATTCTGCCCCAGCACCTCAAGCCCCAGGAGTTGGTGGGTGGCAATGCGCTGGTGGAAACCGGCACCTTCCTGGCGATTCTGGCCGGCACCATCTTAAGCGGAATCCTGTTCGATCTGGCGGCAGGCGTCTATTGGATCGTTGGCACCACGTTGACGTGCGCCGTCATGGGCTATTGGACCAGCCGCCGGATTCCCCTGGCGCCGGCACCCAGCCCGGCGCTCAAGATCACCTGGAATCCGATCACCGAAGGCAAGCGAGTGGTGGGTGAGCTCAGGCACAACCGGCCGGTGCTGTTGTCGATTCTGGCCATCAGCTGGTTCTGGTTCTTCGGTGCCAGCTTTCTGACTCAGTTCAACAGCTTTACCAAGGACGTCCTGGTGGGCGGCCCGCAAGTGGTCACGCTGCTTCTGACGGTGTTTTCAATCGGCATTGGCGCGGGATCGTTACTGTGCGAGCGCCTGTCGGGCCATAAGATCGAGCTGGGAATCGTGCCCTTTGGCTCCCTGGGCATGACCATCTTTGCCGCCGATCTGTACTTTGCCTCGCTCAGCTTTACGGCGTCGCTCGATCTGGCTGCGGCTTCTGTGGTGGCTGGCAATGCATCGCAGTCGGCCGCTGCTTTTTTGGGGCAGCCCGGCAGCTGGCGGATCCTGATCGACCTGGCGCTGATTGGCGTGTTCGGCGGCTTCTTCATCGTGCCCCTGTACGCCATGGTTCAGAGCCGCAGCGATGAAAAAGAGCGGGCCCAGGTGATTGCCGCCAATAACCTGCTCAATGCGCTGTTCATGGTGATCGCCGCTGGCTTCGCCATCCTGATGCAGAGGGTGGTCGAGCTGAGCATTCCGCAATACTTTTTGGTTCTGGCGGTGATCAACCTGATTGTGACCGGCTATGTATACCAGCAGGTGCCGGAATTCGCGTTCCGTTTCCTGGTCTGGATCCTGAGCCACAGCATGTACCGGGTTACCCACAACGGCTTTCGCAACATTCCGGAAGAAGGCCCGGCGGTGCTGGTCTGCAACCATGTGAGCTATGTCGATGCGCTGCTGTTGGGCGGCGCCTATCGACGGCCGATCCGGTTCGTGATGGACAAGAGCATCTATAATATTCCCGGTCTGAATTTCATCTTCAGAATGGCCCGGACCATTCCCATTGCCTCGGAGAAGCGAGACCCGGAAACCTACCACGACGCGTTCGATAAAATCAGCGAGGAGCTGCGCGCGGGCAATCTGGTGTGCATCTTCCCCGAGGGCAAATTAACGACCGATGGCGAACTCAACACCTTTCGGGCTGGCATCGAGAAGATCATTGCCCGCGATCCTGTGCCGGTGGTGCCCATGGCCTTGCAGGGACTGTGGGGCTCGTTTTTTAGCCATGCCGATGGCGGCGCTTTGCTTAAGCGACCGCGCCGGTTCTGGTCGCGGGTGAACATTGTGGCGGCGCCGGCGTGGCAGCCGGAAACAGTAAGCGCGGCTCAATTGCAGGCCGAGGTCTTGATGCTACGGGGCGATCAGCGTTGATGCGGCGGAGCTTACTCGATCACCTGGATGTTGACCGGAACCAGCCCCGCATCCAGATCGCCGATGGCCTTGAACGCCGAGGTTGAAAGGTCGATGACCCGGCCGCGCACAAAGGGGCCGCGGTCATTGACCCGCACGACCACACTCTTGCCGGTCTTGGCGTGGGTGACCTTGACCCGGCTGCCGAAGGGAAGGGTGCGATGGGCCGCGGTCTTGGCGCCTTGATCCATGCGCTCGCCACTGGCGGTCTTGCGGCCGTGATATTTCTGGTTGTAATAGGAGGCCTGGCCGGATTCGGTGTGACCGATCCAGCGTTTGCCGCTCGCGGATGAGGCGTGGCTCGATGTGCTGCCGGCGCACGCCACAAGACCGAGGGCGAGCAAGAAGAGAACGAAAGTCTGGATCGGACGGCGCATGGATTCCTGCTGAGGCGTTTGCAACGGATTGGGCTCATCATTCTACCGATGACGCGGTGGCACGGCCAATGGCAAGATCCGCCCGCTTGCGCTTCAATGATGAAGGAGGCCAGATATTTCTTGTTCTGGTTCAAGACTGGGCGGATGTCCGGGCTCCATCGACGATATGCCCGTCAGGGCCAAACCCGCTGTCACGTCCCATCAAGGGCGGTGGGATGAATGATCAATGAAACGAAATGATCAATGAAGTGAAATGATCCGTGGAACAAAAAACATGAAGTACGCAGTCAGTTGTTTTCGGGTACCCGTTGTCGTGCTAGTGGGGGGATTGCTGTTGGGCCTGTCGCAACCGGCGAGCGCTAAGTCGGGCACTGCAACGGTACTCTATAGCACTACCCACGGGGCAATTGACGGCTACGAGACTGCGTCCGTCGATGTTCGATACAAGCTGCTCAATTGTGCCGGGGAGATCACCATCGCGGTGGAGCGGGTGAAGGGCTCGGTGCGGGTCAGCCCCGCCTATTGGTACAAGGGCACGCGGGTGCCAGCCACGGCGCCGCCGCCCAGTTCACCGCTGGTGCGCTTTCAGGGCGATGTGATGCACGGCGCCCGGGTCATCGGTCAGTTTCGCATGCAGGCTGGCGATGCCCTCGGTTTCAGCTGCTTCACGGGTGATACCCAGACGATTGCGAAGCTTTCCAATTATGTGGGGCCGAAAGCAACCCAAGAGGAACGGGACCGATTTATTGCAGGCCTGACGATTAACGTTCGCAGGACTGATCAACCGCTGGAGAACGGTGCCATCGGGCGGGCGGTGGAAGCCGAGCAGCGCAAGGCCAAGGCAGCGGCCGAGACCGCCGAGCGCGAAAAGAGAAAAGCGGCCGAAGCAGCCGCAGCGGCCGTACGTAAGAAGAAAGAGGAGGCCGAGCGCGAACAACGGCGGCAGGAGCAGGCGCGCAAGCAACAGGAAACGCAGCAGCGCCAGCAGACGACGTCCTCAACCGGATCGCAGGGCCAGGGCCGGCCCAACGGCGACAATTCGGGAGCCGGGCGGCCGGACCCGGCTGGAATGGCGGTCGATTACGCCCGCTCGAAAGACGGACGGTTCTACCGCAAGGACGGCAATGGCAAGTATCACGAGGTCAGCGCGCAGGAATACAACCTCGGACATGCCCGCGTGCAGGAAGAGCGCAAGAGCGCGGCGGAGGCCGAGCACAATCGCCAGGTGCATGAGCAGGCGCGAGAAAGGCGTGAGAATCAGCGGCGCCAACAGATTGAAGCGGAGCGTCTTAATCAAAGAATCGACCGCCAGATGAACCGGCTGTCCCAGAGCTTTTATGCGGCGGAAGCGGTCGACCAGATCAACAGTAACATCAGTCAGATCTCCAGGCTCGGTGGCAACTATGCGAGCGCCGGAGAGCTGGAGGCCGACTTTCAACAGCGAATCGCGGCGCTGGAAAACGAGATGAACAACCTGGCGGCGGCCCAGGAAAGCAGTTTTCGCGCCCAGACCGATCTGCATTTCGCAGACACTGAATACCAGGCGGTCGGCGACGCCATGGCAGGAGCCGCCCAGGTCGAG
>CAYXVO010000192.1:0-6005 GCA_964467875.1 uncultured Pseudomonadales bacterium
GAGTCTGGCGCACCTGTTGGTTCGGGGTGTTTGTCTGCTCGGTATGCCTGTTGGCTTCGTGTGCCAGCGGATTCGGTGTGAGTGTTGGTCTCGGTCTGATGGTTAACTTTCCTGTGCAATATGTTCTGTAAGCCATTGATTCATTAGTTGCTGTCTGTGCGTAGTCGGAAATGAACAAAGTGTCAAGTCTAGCAATTTGAAAAAGAAAGCACTCTCATGGATTGTCTAAAAAATGAACAATCCGTGGGTGTATCCCTGTTCGCGCGGCTCCCCCTCTTTTTCCCGTCAGCTATCAACAAAGTTATCCACAGAATCCGTGGATAAATAATTTGTTCTCACGCCCTTTTGGGAGGGAATCCTTCCATATTTGCATGCGGACCCGCTAGCCGTTGCCTGAGGTTTTTGCTGCGAGCCCAACCTGTGATGTAAGCGGGTGGGCGTTGTGGCTATAATGACCGTCTTTTATTGCTAGGAAATGACAGTCCATGTCTTATAAGCTCGTCCGTCGCATGCTGTTTCGGCTCGATCCAGAGAATGCTCATGAGTTGACCCTGGATTTGCTGGCAGCGGCAACCCGCCTCAGGCTGACGCCGTTGCTGGCGCCTTCGCCAGTGATTAGTCCGGTTAAGGTGATGGGATTAGAGTTCCGCAACCCGGTAGGGCTGGCGGCGGGGCTGGATAAAAACGGTGAGTGTATCGATGGTTTGGCGGCGCTTGGTTTTGGCTTTCTTGAGTTGGGTACGGTAACTCCGCGACCACAACCTGGTAACGCGCGCCCGCGCCTGTTCCGTATCCCGGAGCGTGACGCCATCATAAACCGTATGGGATTCAATAATCTCGGCGTTGATCACCTGATCGAGCGGGTACGCCAGAGCCGGTACCGCGGTATTTTGGGAATCAATGTGGGCAAAAACGCCGACACCCCGGTAGAGCGGGCCGCCGATGATTATCTGATCGGTATGCGTCGTGTTTATCCTTATGCTTCGTACATCACGGCCAATGTTTCCTCCCCCAATACCCCTGGATTGCGGAGTCTGCAGTTCGGCGATGCCTTGAAAGAGCTGGTTAGCGCCGTCAAGCAGGAGCAGGTCAAGCTTGCCCAGGAATATGATCGCTATGTGCCGGTGGCATTCAAGATTGCCCCTGACATGGCGGACGAAGAGGTGAGGCTGGTTGCCGATACGCTGCTTGAGTTCGAAGTGGATGGTGTGATCGCAACCAACACGACGTTATCGCGGGATGGGGTGAAGGGCCTGCCATACTCGGAGGAGCAGGGTGGGTTGAGTGGCGCACCGCTGCGGGATGTATCCACCCGGGTGATCCGCTGCCTGGCGGAACGTTTGGACGGACGGGTGCCCATCATCGCGGTCGGAGGCATCACGGATGCGGCGTCGGCTGTCGAGAAAATGGAGGCGGGTGCAAGCCTTGTGCAGATCTACACCGGGCTGATCTATCAGGGCCCGGAACTGGTTCACCAGGTTGCAACGGCGTTGGCGCAGCGACAGCAGGCTCGTCAGTAATAGCCTGGATCCGGTCATCGTTTGGATTCGGCCATAGGCTGAATATGGCGACAGGCGGGATTGGGTAGAAGAGAAGAAAAAGAAAGGCCCGCTAATGCGGGCCGGGACATGGCTAAGGAGCCCTGGATTAGTAGGTTAGATAACCGCTAAAAATTAAACCGCGCTTTGAGTGAGCGTGACGTCTGGGAGTCGGTGAATTGCGGAAACACCCTGGTATCCGCTCCAGTTGTCCTCGCGTCCGGCTCGCCAGCCATTCATCCAGCTTTGGCGTACAGCCGTGTTTTCGGTAGGACAGAGATCTTTAGATCGACCGCTTAAGCCTGCGTGGTATCCACGGTTGTAGGCTCTTTCAGCTAAATCACGCTTTTGTCTTTTCATTCTTAACCAACCTCATTGCATTCGTTTGGCTTTCGGAAAGTATGTGTCGGCGTGTGTTTCGGTCGTTTAGCGGGGAACACTCCTTGCTATCGTTAGCACTTGATTGCCTAATCGTTAGTTGCTCGACTGACAACCAAAAAAGTGGTTGCACACAGTTGCAACTAGAGATACGCTTACGCGTTTTTTTGTAGCGCTACGTCTCCGAGTAAACCGAATCTCGTCGCCCTTGTATAGGAATTAATTCGTCTATACAAATGGATTCTTATGGAAAATGGTTATTAGGGCCGATAACTCGTTGTTTGGGCATTGGTCGAGACCGATCCTGCAGCGCAGGCAATTCGCCAACCTTTCCTTTCTTTCATTTCAAGTGATACCAACCGTCAACTTATGCAGCAGCCTATGCAAGACCTCGTGTCGTCTCCACTGACTTTTCTCGCAACCTGCCCCAAGGGGCTGGAGCAACTTCTGGAAACCGAGCTGCAACAGCTTGGTGCAACGGGGACGCAACTGACCGTCAATGGTGTGCGCGGCGAGATAACCCTGATCGGGGGGTATCGTGTTTGTCTGTGGTCCCGGCTGGCAAACCGGATTCTGATCGAGTTGGGGCAGTTTCCCGCAGCCGACGCGGATGAGCTTTACGCTGCTGCACGGCAGATCAACTGGCCGCATTACTTACGTCCAGGCGGTACCTTGCTGGTGGATTTCCGGGGACGCTCCGACAGTATCCAGCACACCCATTTTGGTGCCCTGCGGATCAAGGATGCGATCGTGGACGAGTTCCGCGAGCAGGATCAGGAGCGGCCCAGCATCGATAAGAGTTGGCCAGATCTGAGGGTGCAGGCGTTTCTGCGGCGGGATCGGGTCAGTCTCTACCTGGATCTGGGTGGACGAAGCCTGCACCAGCGGGGTTACCGGCTCAGCGGTGGCGAGGCGCCATTGAAGGAGAATCTGGCGGCGGCAATCCTGCTGCGTGCCAACTGGCCGGAGCTGGCGCGCCAGGGGGCGCCGCTGGTGGATCCCATGTGTGGCTCCGGTACGCTGCTGATCGAGGCCGCCTGGCTGGCGACCGACAGCGCGCCGGGCCTGTTGGATCCGGTCTTTGGCTTCCAGCGCTGGCCAACCTATCAGGCAGATCAGTGGCAGGCGCTGCTTGAGGAGGCGCGTGTGCGTCGGGTGCAGGGGTGTGAGCGTCTGGGTGCGACCATCCAGGGCTTCGATGCAGACCTGAAGGTGGTCAAGGCGGCCCAGGCGAATCTTGAGCGGGCAGGGCTGGTCGGTCTGGTTCACGTGGAGCGGCGTGCCCTGGCGGAGTTTCGTCTGCCGACGAGCTGGGAGCAGCCTGGCCTGCTGGTGACGAATCCGCCCTATGGTGAGCGTCTGAGCGATGAGATTACGGTGCAGCCTCTGTACCAGGCCATCGGCGAGGTATTGAGACAGCATTGCCAGGGCTGGCAGGCGGCGGTATTCACCGGCAATCCGGGGCTGGGCAAGTTCCTGGGGCTGCGCAGCCATCACCAGTACGCGTTTTTCAACGGTGCCATTGCCTGTAAGTTGCTGTTGTTCCGGGTGGAGCCCGAGCAGGTATTTCGTGAACTACAGCCATCGTCCAGCGGCAAGGCCCCACAATCCTCGGCGGTCGCCTTGAGCGAGGCGGTGCAGATGTTTGCCAACCGTTTGCGCAAGAACATGAAGAAGCTGGATAAATGGGCTCAGCGCGCCAACATTGAATGCTATCGGATTTATGACGCCGACCTGCCGGAATACGCAGTGGCCATTGATCGCTACCGGGACTGGCTGCACGTGCAGGAGTATGTGCCACCGAAATCGGTGGACCCGGTCAAGGCCGAGCAGCGCCTGCATGAGTTGGTGCTGAGCTTGCCGCAGGTGACCGGCGTGCCGGCGGAGCGGGTGGTGCTCAAGGAGCGCCGTCAGCAAAAAGGCACCCAGCAGTATCAGAAGTTGGATAGTAGTCGTCATGAACTGGAGGTTGGCGAGGAGGGTTGTCGCTTTTACGTGAACCTGCGGGACTACCTGGATACCGGTCTGTTCCTGGATCACCGGCCGGTGCGGCGCTGGATTCAGCAGCATGCCAAGGGACTGCGGTTTCTGAATCTCTTCTGCTATACCGGCGCGGCCACGGTTCATGCCGCCAAGGGTGGCGCGCGGCGGACCACCAGTGTTGATCTGTCGGGCACCTACATCAACTGGGCCCGGCGCAATCTCACGCTGAACGGCTTCAGTGAGCAGCAGCACCAGTTTATTCAGGCTGACTGCCTGCAATGGCTCGAGGAAAGCCGGGACCGGTTCGATCTGATTTTTTTGGATCCGCCCACTTTTTCAAACTCGAAGCGAACCGACAATGTGCTGGATATCCAGCGCGATCATGATGTCCTGATCGAGCATTGCATGCGGTTGCTGGAGCGTGACGGTGTGCTGTTGTTCTCCAACAACTTCCGCCGGTTTCAGCTGAGCGAGGCGGTGGCGGCCCGTTATGAGGTAACGGAGATCAGCAGCCAGACGCTGGATCCGGACTTTGCGCGCAATCCGAAGATCCATCGCTGCTGGCGTATCCAGTGGCGGCGTTGATGAGGATTGGGTGAAGTAGCGAGTACGAGTTCGATTAGAACTCGTACTTGATGCCGGCGCCCAGGTGCATTGTGCGGATCTTGGTGATGCTGTCACGGTGGATCCGGCCGAGCTCGAAATTGGCGTACCAGTTCTCCGCAAAGCCGATATCCATGCCCAGGGCGTAACTGACGCTGAAGGAGCTGTCATACAGGTCGTCGGGCAGATCGGGGTAGGTGTAGGGATCGTCGCGATTGACATCGCCCTTGATGAACGAGAAGCCAAACAGGCCGTATACCGAGGTGTCATCGGTGATCGGGTAGCGTGGCCCCATGTACCAGCTGGCGTAGCCAGTCACCCGTGCGTCGAAGTCCCGGCGCGGGGAGTCTTCCTTGAGGGCGCCGCCCAGGCGCGCCTCTACCTTCACATAATCGGTGATATAGCTGCCCAGCACGAATTCCACACCCGGCATGTTGGCGGCTTTGTCGGCATGGACGGAACGCAGCTCCAGATCCGTAATCCTCACGCCGATAAAGGTCTTGTCTTGCTTCTCGACTTCCGCCCAGCTCACATTGGGAATGCCGAGAGCCAGGACCAGGGGCAGGAGGGAATAGCGCATGGGTTAAAAAACTTCCTAGTCGATCAGTCGGATACGAGAGCCCGTTCCCGTATCTTGGACCGCAGGAGTTTACCCGAGCGTAACCGTCCATTCGCGGATGGACATCACAATTCGTTGGCAATCAGGCGCCTGGACCGGCTGGCCGGTCAATCTTCAAGCTCCAGTTCGTCGGCCAGTTTGAGCATGACGAAAACGTTTGATTCTGACTCGTAGGCCGAGCGTCCAGTCTCGTCCAGAAGTTGCTGGCGATAGGACAGGAATCGTTCGTAGCCATACTCGGGGATGCGATGGGAAATGGAAACCAGGGTGAAGGTAGGTTCTTCGTCATAGGTTTCAAACAGGCGATCAAGTAGCTCCTGATCATAGTCCAGACCATCGATGTAAACCCGGGCATCGCCAAAATCCAGATTCATCTCGCGGATGACATCAAGCGCGGAGAACCCCTGGTCCAGCAGATGATCGCGGGTGATGCCACGGGCGGCCAGGTTGCCCGTGTCCCAGTCTTCCCAGTCGTCTTCCGGCATGATCAGCACCGATTTGATCTGTCCGTCCGGCAGGCTCCAGGACGCGGCAATGGGGTATGCCTCTTCGTCATGGCTGCTGCCTTCAATGTCGAGAAAGAGAGGGTAGGGCATGGCATGGACAACCTGTTCAGTGAAGATCCGCGGGATTATACCTGCTCCCCATATCTCCCACCATGAGCACCCAGCACGTGACGAGACAGAGTGGTGCCGTCTGTCGATGGCAGAGGTGGGAGGTGGGGTAGTGGCGGAGTCGGGAAGTGCCGGAGTCGGGAAGTGACAGCATGCTTGCCGGATAGGGGGCCGTTCAGTGTATCTTTGTGCAATGTCACGCTGGCTGAAAACGTCCTAAGTCGCTATTTTATAAATCTATCGCAAGCGTATCCAAATTGCCTGTCGCGC
>CAYXVO010000193.1:0-5959 GCA_964467875.1 uncultured Pseudomonadales bacterium
CCACGCATGATGTAGACGACACTATCTGCATTACCCTATAGCTTCCGAACGTAAGAAAATCTATCTTTCTGTATAACAAAGGCATTCGGCTTTTGACGACCTATCGCATCTCGCTGCGACATCTCATGTGCGCTGGAGCGAACATCAGGAAGATATGAAACGCACGGTTGTCGATTCAATTCACAACGAGGAAAATGCGCAACGTCAGTTCATTCGCCTGCAAGGGGCCTGGACCATTGACCACCTCCAGGAGCTGGAGAACGCATTGCAAGGATTGATCCTGCATCCCCACAAGCAGATCACAATCGACACCCAGGGCGTGACGGACATGGATCTGTCGGGCGGCTGGCTGATCATCCGGATCCTGCATCGTGCCCAAGCACGAGGGCTACAGGTGGAGCTGACCGATGACGAGCGGCTTGCCTTTCTCCGCGAGCTGGCCGGCGACGCACCACTCCAGACCCTGGCGCCACATCGCACCGCCTGGTGGGCACGGCCGATCATTACGCTGGGACGCTGGGCGGTACATGAGCGGCAGGATCTGGTGTACATGATCCAGTTCTTCGGGCGCGCCGTGACAACCCTGTTCAGCAACCTGCTGCGCCCCCGCAACTTGCAGTTCGGCGCAATCTCCCAGCAAGTTTATCTGACGGGCATTCAAGGGGTTCCCATCGTTTGCCTGATCGCGTTTCTGATCAGCGTCGTCCTCGCCTACCAGGGCGCTTATCAGTTACAACGCTTCGGCGCCGACATCTTTACCATTGATCTGGTGGCGGTCTCCGTGCTGCGGGAAATGGGTGTACTGCTGACCGCCATCATGGTCGCTGGCCGTTCCGGCAGTGCCTTTGCCGCACAACTGGGGGTCATGAAAATCAATGAGGAAGTAGATGCCATGCGCGCCATTGGCCTCGATCCCTTTGCAGTGCTGGTGGTGCCCCGGATCCTGGGACTGGTCATCGCCTTGCCTCTGTTGACGGTGCTTGCCAACTTCTTTGGCCTGGGCGGTGCGGCGCTGCTGTCCTACACCTTACTGGACATTCCGCTGGAGCAGTTCCTCAACCGCATCGAACAGTCCATCTCGCTCTGGAGCTGGTGGGTCGGCATCATCAAGGCGCCGTTCTTCGCGCTGCTCATCGCCACGGTGGGCACCCTGCGCGGCATGCAGGTATCGGGCTCGGCAGAAGACCTGGGCCGGCAGACCACGGTGGCGGTGGTCCAGTCCATCTTTCTGGTGATCATGGCGGATGCGATATTCTCGATTCTATTTTCCAGGCTGGGCATCTGATGGAATCCATTATCCGTGTCAGGAACCTGGTCAATCGCTTCGGCCGCCAACTGGTGCATGACGGTCTCGATCTGGATGTACGGCGGGGCGAAGTCCTGGGCCTGGTGGGCGGATCCGGCAGCGGCAAGTCGGTTTTGCTGCGAACCATGTTGGGCCTGCAACGTCCCAGCGCTGGCCGTATCGAAATCGAAGGCTCGGACATTACCACCGCCAGTGCCAGTGTCGCGCGCCAGATCCGTTACCGCTCCGGCGTGTTGTTTCAGAACGGTGCGCTGTTCTCGTCGCTGACGGTAGCGGACAACATCGAAGTGCCAATTCGGGTGTATACCCGCGTCTCATCCGTGCTGCGCCGGGAGCTGGCGCTTCTGAAAATGAAAATGGTAGGACTCACCGAAGAAGCCGCCGACAAGTACCCATCGGAGCTATCCGGTGGCATGCGAAAGCGTGCGGCACTGGCACGGGCGATCATTCTCGACCCCAACCTGCTGTTTCTGGACGAACCCACGGCCGGGCTCGATCCCATTGCCGCAGCGGAATTCGATACCCTGATCAGTTACCTGCAACACCACCTGAACCTGACCGTGATCATGATTACCCACGACCTGGACACCCTGTTCCGCATCTGCGACCGGGTCGCCGTGCTGGTGGATCACTCCCTGATCGTGGGTACGCTGGACGAGCTATTGGTACATCCTCACCCCTGGATTCAGCAATACTTTCATGGCCCACGCTCGCGGGCCGCTCAAGCCAATGGAGTTTCCCGTGTTTAAGGAAAGACATTATTTCGCAGTCGGTCTTTTCATCCTGCTGGTCATCACCATCGGTGGCTATTTCGTCGTCTGGCTTGCCGTGTCCAAGGAGCCGGACGATGTTCGCCGTTACGTAGTGGAATTCGAAGGCAGCGTGCGCGGCCTGACCAAGGGCAGCCAGGTCCGCTACAAAGGACTTAAGGTGGGGCGGGTGTATGACATTCGTCTGGTGCCTGACAATGGCGACCATATCCAGGTCTTACTGGATATCCGCGAGAACACGCCACTACGTACCACCACCCAAGCCAGCGTGGAAATGCAGGGGTTGACCGGCCTTTCCTTCGTCAGCCTCGGTCCCGGAAAGGAGCCGGGTGAACCCCTGGATCACAGCCTGGCGGGCCCACCCAAACTCCAGGCGCGCGAATCCCAACTCGACAAGATCCTGGAGGGCGCGCCTGCTCTGCTGGAGGAGGTGACGCAGGTCACCCGCAACGTCAACCAGCTGTTCAGCGAACAGAACGTGCGCCACCTCAGCTCCGTGCTGGCCCAGGCGGACCAGGCCGCTGCTGGGCTGACGCCCGCGCTCAACGAGTTGACGCACCTGCTGAAGGACACCCGGCAAACCCTCACCCATTTGAACGCCACCGCCGAGTCCCTGAGCCGCACCACGCAAACGCTGGAGCCGGAGATCGTTGCCACGGTGGAGAACGTCCAGGTCACTGCGCGCAACCTCGCGCGCATTTCGGAACAGTTGGAAAGCATGGTGAGTGAAAACCGCGACGGCGTGACCCAGTTCGTGAACGAAGCGCTGCCCGAATTCAGCCTGCTGATCTCGGAGAGTCGGCTGGCGGCCCAGGAGATTCAGGAGTTGGCCGACACGCTCCAGCGAAATCCGTCGCAAATCATCATTCCCTCCAATGTCGAAAGAATGGAGATCGACCCATGATCGCGCACCTGTGTTCCACCTGGGTTCGACCCACCATGCTGGGCCTCCTGTGTCTGCTGGCTAGCGCCTGCAACACCATTGTGACACCGCCGCCGGCCTCGCAGATCTACACGCTGCGGCCACTAGCGGTCGACCAGATCAAGCTGCCCAGGCAAGCGGTCAACCTGGTGGTGGCCCGGCCCAGCGCCAGTCCCGGCCTGCAGCAGGAGCTGATCCCGCTGCTACGCCCCAATCATCAACTGGGGTATTACGCCCGGGCACGGTGGGCGGCGCCCATTCCGGAACTGCTCCGTTTTTACCTGATCGACAGTGTGCAAAATCAGGATCTGGTGCAATCCGTCACCGGCGACACCCGCTTTGCCGCCGACAATTATCGGCTTGACGTGCACATTCAGGACTTTCAGGCGGAATATGAGCCGGAGAACGCTGCGCCCACCGTCACCGTCAAGCTCGCCTACACCCTCACCCACATTGTCCGCCGGCAAGCGGTGACCAGCTTTGTGGAGCACGTGACCATTGCCGCCGAAAGCAATCGCCTGAGCGCAGTCGTGGGAGCCTTTCAGCGGGCGACCGAGCAGGCCACCACCAATGCCATCACGCGGATTGGCGCCGCGCTAGCGCGGCAGCCCGAAGGGACGTAATTGCCCCTCTTTATCACTGTATATAGGCGCCGTAACCATGCATTCGCCTGAGACTCCGCTCAAGGCCGACCTCCTCCGGCGCCTCTATTCCGCACCTGCATCCAGCTCATGAATCGCCCGCCAGGAGCGAGCCTGCTCCAGCTCATAGGCCAGCTCCAACAACGTGCGCTCCTCTCCACGGGCGGCCGTTAACTGCACCGCCACCGGAAGATTGTCTCCGGTGTGTCCCATCGGCATCGACAACGCTGGCCCGCCGGACACATTCGCCAACGGCGTGAAGCTCACATAGCGCAGCAGGCGGTCAAGCAACATCTCAAACGGCACTGTCGGCGCCAGATAGCCCAGTCGCGGCGTGGTATGGGCCAGCACCGGTGACAGCACGACATCATAGTTGGTGAAGAACTGGGCATTGAGCGCATCGAGCCGTCGCAGACGCCGCAGGAACAATGGCGCCTTGTAGAAATTCCGGCGGAACAGATCCGCCAGCCCACGGCTCAGGCCATCCACCTGGCGGACATCAAAACTTCGATCCATCACAAAGCGGCCGGCCTTTCCCGTCGCATAGGCCAGCATGGCCCAGTACAGCGTGAAGTCCTCCACGAACGACCGATCAACCGGCAGGGTCACGGGCTCGACCCGATGGCCGAGTGATTCCAGCAACGCAGCGGTGCGCTCCACCACCTCACGGGTCGACTGATCCGTGGCATAGCCCGTGATCGAATCCACCACCAGCCCAATCCGTAAACGACGACGACTGGAGCCCTCGACACGCCCGATTGCGGGCAGTGCCGGGTTCCGGTAATACTGCTCGGCCGCCGCGTGAAAATAAGCCGTATCCCGCACGCTGCGGGTGACCACCCCTTCGCTGACGATCCCGATCGGCAATGATCTGACCTGCTCCGAATCCACATGCCGGCCACGACTGGGTTTCAACCCGATCAGACCACAGCAGGCAGCGGGAATCCGGATCGAGCCGCCACCATCGTTGGCGTGGGCAATGGGCACCACGCCCGACGCCACCAAGGCCGCCGAACCACCGGACGAGGCCCCGGTGGAATACTCCAGATTCCAGGGGTTACGCGTGGGCAAATCATGGGCCGGTTCGGTGGTCGCGTTGAAGCCAAACTCCGGCAACTTGCTTTTGCCCAGCGTAATGAAGCCCTGCGCCAGGTATTGCTGGGCATAGGCACCTGTTTTTTTGGCGGGCGTTGCGCGAATGGCGGCGGATCCGTGCCGGGTAGGCAGCCCCGCCACTGGGATATTGTCCTTGATGAAGGTGGGCACCCCTGCAAACATGCCGGTTTTCGGCTGCGCAGCCTCATTCAGGGCACGCTCGAAGCAGGCGAACTCAATGGCGTTGATCAGCGGCTGCATGCTCTCGGCTCGCGCAATCGCAGCCTCAGTCACTTCCCGGGGGCTCAGCTCCTTGTTGCGGATCAACCGAGCCAACTCAACCGCATCATGATCTGCCAGTGCGTCCGCTCCGAACGCATGCGCGACTTTAGGCGAACTCATCTTGTTAATGCACTCTTGTCCAATGATGTAGGCCTGAAGACTACAAGGTGTCAGGGTCTGTTGTCATGCTGAACAAGTTCTGAACAATGAGAATGGCCAAGCGAGAACAGAACCGGATACTCTTCACGGACAGGCCGTGCGCTCAATTGCGATACTAAGCAGTAAAGGATCACGGCCAGGAAGCCATTTAATGAAATCGATACCCGTTGTTTTGCACAAAAGCATACTTTTGATCGCCCTCGCTCTGGCGAGCGTCAATATCGCTTGGGCCTTTGAGTTGGTCCAGTTGAAACAGCAAAAGCCCTATGTGCTGGAAATCCGCTATGGCTCGCAGGAAGCCCTCGCGACCTCCACTGAACCCTCGGCCGAATTTCTGGCCAAAGCCGAACGACTGAGCCTGCGGGTGGCGGCAACTGATTCCGGCCAACTATCGAATGGCCCCTTTACCTTCGGCTTTACCCTCTCTCCCATGCAAAAGGAGCATGCGTATAGGGTGACCTTTCAGGGTGAGTATCAGTTGAACGACGCAGGAAAATCCTTCCAGGGCGCGAGCAAGGTTCAGTTGAATGAATGGATGCTGATCGCTGAAACGAGCACGACGATACTCACGCAGAAGGGCCAAGAACGTCAGGCTTTTGCGGTGGCGATGCGGTTGCGCAAGGATTGAGGCCGAAATCAGATACCGTCTGCTGAAGAGAAACAGTTTTCCCTATCTCTTCGCGGGTCTGATTGAGTGGCTTTTGATTAAACGAAAGAAGAACTAAAAGAAAAAATGGTCGGGACAGAAGGATTTGAACCTTCGACCCCCAGCACCCCATGCTGG
>CAYXVO010000194.1:0-5900 GCA_964467875.1 uncultured Pseudomonadales bacterium
GTCGAATGTCACGATGCGATCCATGATTCCGCACCGGGGGCATACAGCTCCGGCAATAAAGCGACGATTGTTTTGCATAGTCTCTACTTCATAAAGCGCCGAGGTGGCGCGGGTTCGGCCAGGCCGGCGGCACCCGCCAGGCCTGGACCAGGAATACCGGAATCAGGCGGCCTGGAGCATGCCCGATTGCCGTAACAGAGCATCGACGCTGGGCTCGCGGCCACGGAATTCCACAAACAGGGTCATGGGATCGTCAGCACCACCTCGCTCCAGAATTGCCTTACGAAACGCCTGTCCAGTGGCGGCGTTGAAAATGCCTTCTTCCTCGAAACGGGAAAACGCATCCGCCGCCAGCACCTCGGCCCACTTGTAGCTGTAATAGCCCGCCGCGTAGCCGCCGGCGAAGATATGGCTGAATCCGTTCTGGAACCGGTTAAAGGAAGGCGTCGGGACGACCGCCACCTGGGCTCGCACCTCATCCAGTAACGTCTGCGCCGACAGTGGTTGGTCCGTACGATACTCCGTGTGGAGACGGAAATCGAACAGGGAGAATTCCAGCTGACGCAGCATCTGCATACCGGCCTGGAAATTCTTGGCGGCCAGCATCTTGTCCAGCATTTCCTGGGGTAGCGGCTCGCCGGTCTGATAATGGCGAGAAATCAGGGCAATTGCTTCCGGCGCCCAGCACCAGTTTTCCATGAACTGGCTGGGCAGCTCGACCGCATCCCAGGGCACGCCGTTGATTCCAGACACCTGGCTGCAATCCACCTGGGTCAACATGTGGTGCAGGCCGTGGCCGAACTCATGGAACAGGGTGTTCACTTCATCGTGGGTCAGCAACGCGGGCTGATCGCCGAGCGGCGGATTGAAGTTGCACACCAGATAGGCCACCGGCAATTGCACGGAACCGTCGGCCAGCCGCCGGCGGACCCGGCAGTCACCCATCCAGGCGCCGCCGCGCTTGTTCTCTCGGGCGAACAGATCGGTGTAGAAGGCGGCAATCGACGCGCCGTTCTGGCGCACCTCGTAATAGCGCGCGTCCGGGTGCCAGAGCTCGGCCTGGTCGGAGGCGACGATATCGACCCCGAACAGGCGTTCGGCCACCTGGAACAGGCCCCGGATAACCTGGTCCACCGGGAACCAGGGTCGCAGTTCTTCCTGGAAAATGGCGTAGCGATGCTGGCGCAGCTTTTCGCTGTAGTAGCTCACATCCCAGGCCTGCAGCTCGTTCTGGCCAAAATGTTCGCGAGCGAAGTTGGTGAGTTCCTCGAACTCCTCGCGGGCGACCGGCAGCGACTTGGCCGCCAGCTCCTGAAGAAACTGGAGCACTTCCTGTGGATCCTTGGCCATCTTGGTGACCAGGGAGTAATCGGCAAAGCTCGTAAATCCCAGCACCTGCGCCAACTCGTGGCGTAAACGCAGGATCTCCTCGATCAGGTCGGTGTTGTCGAACTTGCCGCCGTTCGGTCCCTGCTCGGAGGCGCGGGTCACGTAGGCTTCATACATTTCCCGGCGCAGCGTCCGATTGTCGCCATAGGTCATGACCGGGTAGTACGAGGGAAAATCCAGGGTCAGCACATAACCGTCGAGTCCCTTGCGGGTCGCCGTCTGGCGCGCGGCCGCCAGGGCACTTTCGGGCAGACCGGCAAGTTCGGCTGCGTCATCGATCTGCTTGCCCCAGGCCTGGGTCGCGTCCAGCACGTTTTCGGAAAACTTGCTGCTCAGTTGCGACAGGCGCTGGGACAGCTCGGCGTAGCGCTTTTTCTTGTCCTCGGGCAAATCGACACCGGCCAGGTGGAAGTCCCGCAAGGTGTTGTCGATAGACTTGCGCCGGGCCTTATCCAACTGCCGATACTCCTCGCTTGCCGCCAGCCGTTTGAAGGCGTCACACAACGCCGCGTTCTGGCCAATCTCGGTGCTGTATTCCGACAGTTTGGGCAGGCACTCGTTGTACGCCTGGCGCAGGGCCTCACTGTTCATCACGCTGTTGAGATGGCTCACCGGCGACCAGGCCTTGCCCAGGCGATCCTCCAGATCATCCATCTGCTGCGCCAGGCTATCCCAGCTGGTCTGCTCCTGTTTGACCAGTTCGGCCATGCGCGCCCGGTTCTCCGCCAGGATCCGGTCGATGGCCGGGACCACGTGCTCGGGCCGGATGGCATGAAACGGCGGTAGGCCACTGTCCTGCAACAGCGGATTTTGATCCTGTGACGGCAGATCGTGGGAAGACGGCGACTCGGTCATGAAGGCAACCTTAAGCGAAGGATGTAAGTGGACGCTGTTCCCGCCTGCGGTGTCCCTTTCAACTGCTACGTTCGGGAGAGCAGCGTTCGGGAGAGCTACGTTCTGGCAAGCTACGCTCGGGAAAGCTACGTTCGGGAGAGCAGCGACATTCCATAATAATGGGAACCAAAATCAGAAAAACAAGCGCTGACGATGGTCCCGTGGTGCTGGTCATCGCGCCCTGGAGTTCGCTATTCTGCAGTTTTGTTCCGCAACGTGAGGAGCGCCCCCGTGAATATCCGGACCTTTCTAGGCATGACTCCCAAGCTGGGTGAGCGTGTGTTTGTCGACCCCACGGCCCTGGTACTGGGTGATGTGGAACTGAACGCCGATTGCTCGGTTTGGCCCATGGCGGTGATTCGCGCCGACATGCATCGGATCCGGATCGGCGCACGCTGCAGTATCCAGGACGGCGCCGTGCTGCACATCACCCATGCCGGCCCCTATAACCCCGACGGTTACCCCTTGATCCTGGGCGACGACATTACCGTCGGCCACAAGGCCATTTTGCACGGCTGCACCCTGCAAGACCGCATTCTGGTCGGCATGGGCGCGATCATCATGGATGGCGTGGTGGTGGAGTCCGAGGTCATCATTGGCGCGGGCACGCTCGTACCCCCCGGAAAGCGGCTGGAGAGCGGCTACCTCTACACGGGCTCGCCGGCCCGCCAAGTGCGCCCCCTAACCGATAAGGAGCGTGGCTTTTTCACCTACACCGCCGCCAATTATGTAAAGCTTAAGGATCAGCACCTAAGCGACCAACACTAAGCGACCAAAGTCAGGCGTAAACCACGCTCCCAAAGGGACTGGCTGGCACTTACTGCTGGGTGTCCTCAAGGCCGTCCCAATTGCTGAGTTCATCCGCGCTCAGCGTGCCGTCAGCGTCCTCATCGACGTCACTGAAAGCATCGACCAGCTCCTGGTTGCTATCCGCCTCCTGCATCGTGATGCTGCGATCGTTATCCTGGTCCAGATCCTCGATCAGTTGTTGTGCCGCTTGCTGCTTTTGCGGGTCGGGCTGATCGGTGCCGCCCACCTGTATCTCGCTGGATGATTCCGTCTGGGTTTGCTGACTGGTTTGCGGGGCATCCTTCTTCTCGCTCTTCCACTGCTCCAACTCGTTCTGACTCAGCACCCCATCGTTGTCCTGATCCACGTCCGTGAACGACTCCAGCAGCTTATCCTTCTTGTCCGCGTCACTCTGCTCAATTTCGCTACGGCTGACATTGCTGTCACCGTCCTTGTCCAGTGTCTGGAACATTTGCTGCGGGTCTTTCTCCGCGCCCTGCTCCGCGACTACGAAACCGGAGCCTGTACCGACCGCCAGAAGCGCGGCCGTCATCAACGTCTTGTTGAGCTTGTTCATGCTTATCCCCTTTTCATTCCTGTCGGCGAATCGCCATTTCCGTCGAGTACACGTTCGTATAACGGTCCGTCCTCTTAGTGAACGTCCTGTTGATCGAACGCCCTGTGGATACACAGGCATGACTTACCTAAACAGACTCCATGCCAGCTTGGGAGAAGAACCCAGGATCTGCGCCGACCGGATGCGGCGAATGGCGACAAAGTCGCTAAAAGGGAGCACGGTGGGTTACGAACAGCTAACCACCTGTTCCTGTTTTCACATACTGGCGTTTCAGTAATGACAGCAGGCCGTCGGCAGCCGTGACCGGGCCTGTAGAAACTGCGTGGCCTTTGCAGATATTGCAATGAAACAGGTACTCAACTGCGGTGGCTGTACCAGGATTTTCTGTGCCGACACCCTCTTGAACTTGTTCCGGGGCGACCCTAGATAAGAATCAGACCATCGGTGCGTCAGACGCAGTCATGACTCCGGAGAACCGATGGGTGTCACCGTTACGAGGCCGCACAGGCATTCATTTCCTGACATCCGAGAGGAGGCATTACCATGGCCAATTTATCCCGCTGGAATCCTTTTGCGGAATTTGAAGACATTCTCAACCGCTACAACCGGACCCTTGGCGCTCCAGGTACCACAACCCAGGATAAGGAGGTTCTCAGCAAGGCTGATTGGGCGCCCGCTGTGGACATCACCGAAACCAAGGACGCCTATCTGCTCAAGGTGGAGATTCCGGGGCTGAAGCGGGAGGACGTCAAAGTCGCCGTCGACGACCGGGTCCTGACGATCAGCGGTGATCGACAAGTGGAAAAGGAGGAAAAAGATCGCAAACATCACCGGATCGAACGGGTCTATGGCAGTTTCGCCCGCAGTTTTTCGTTACCGGATCACGTGGATGATGAGAATATTCGGGCGGAATACAAGGATGGCATCTTGACCCTCACGCTAACAAAGCATGAGAAGGCGAAGCCCAGGGCAATCGAGGTGAAGATCCACTAATCCTCGAAGCCTGTCAGGGACCGGGGCAGACGCTCTCCCGAGTATGACTCGGGAGAGCGTGCCACCCAGACCGCCCGGTGACGCTACAGCTCGGCGGAGGTGCGGGCGCCGGCGGCGCGCAGCATGTCCATATAGGCACCCGCCTGTGCGTGGCGAGCAACCCGGTCCAGGAAGGTCTGGCCGTCGTCATTGCAGGCATTGATGTCAAAGTCGGTTTCGACGAAATAGTTCAGAAAACGCTCGAATGGACCCTCTGGCATGGCTTCATAGGCCCGCAGCAACAGGGTGTAGGCGACCGGCGCGTCGAAATAAGGCTGCACGTCCAGCCAGCTTTTGACCCGCTCGTCGCTCCACTCTTCGTTGAATTTGGCAGGTTGGGTGGGACCACTCATTCTCTTTTCCTCATATTCAAGCTCGGCGGGCCGCCATTATAGCGGCCTTTGCCCACTAGCGTCAGCGCTCGCCACGGCCCGCGCAAAATGCGCCGTCAGAGATCCGCGCGCAGGCGCCGCAGAACCGGCGCCGTGTCCGGACGAATCCCGCGCCACAGAAAAAAGGCTTCCGCCGCCTGTTCCACCAGCATGCCCAGGCCATCGATGACTCTGGCGGCACCCTGTTCACGCGCCCAGCGGTTGAACCTGGTTTCCTCCGCACCGTACATCATGTCGTAGGCGACCGTAGTCGCCCCGATGACGCTGGCCGGCAAGGGCGGCAATTCGCCCGCCAGGCTGGCCGAGGTGCCGTTGATGATTAGATCAAACGCGCCGTCCAGTTCGGCAAAGCCGCAGGCTCGGATCAGTCCTTCATCGGCAAACAGGTTCGCCAGCTCCTGCGCCTTGGCGCGGGTGCGGTTGGCCACCAGAATTTCCGCCGGCTGGTGTTCCAGCAAGGGCCCCAGCACACCGCGCACGGCGCCACCCGCACCGACCACCAGGATACGCCGACCACGCAGCAAACAGCCCTGGTTGATGGTCAGATCCTGCACCAGGCCGATTCCGTCGGTGTTATCCCCCACCAGCTCGCCATCGAGGGCAAAGATGGTGTTGACGGCTCCGGCCTTTTCCGCCCGTGGCCGCCGGCTATCCACGTCCCGCCAGGCCCGTTCCTTGAACGGCACCGTGATGTTGAGCCCCCTGCCGCCGCCTTCAAAAAAGCCATACAGATCGGTTTCGAAGTTGTCGAGAGCGACCTCAAGCGCCACATACTCCAGCCGTTCGCCGGTCTGGGCCGCGAATAGGCTGTGAATTGTTGGCGACTT
>CAYXVO010000195.1:0-5890 GCA_964467875.1 uncultured Pseudomonadales bacterium
GGAGATTATGGATCTCGCAGCCGAGTGCGGCGGCGCAGGCTTCGTGCGGGCTCACAAGGATTCGGGTTATGTGGAGTTCGTTGAGACGATGCCGGGTGCGGCACTGGCGATCCATCGGGATGTGTCTTTCCAGCGCCTCATTTTTGCGCGGCAATGGTTTTTGACAAATGCCATGATCGATGGGCTGCCGGAGCGAAATCGGGTCGAACCGCTGGTTGCCCGGTATCAGGAGCTGGGTGTTCGCTTGGGTCATTTGCGGATTGAGTCGCCTGATACGAACGAAGGCAAGGAGCTGGCAACCTTCTGCCGAAAGTTCACCGCGCCGGTGACACAGACCATGAAGCAAGCCGGGCTTCTGTCCCGCAAGCAGGACGATGCCCAGGCGGTGGGGCATGTGTTTTTCCTGGATTCGCGGCGTGCGTTTGTGGGCTACCATCTGCCCGGCAATGGCTCCGAGCATCAAGGCGGGATCATGCGTCTGAAATTTCCAGGGGAGGCCCCCAGCCGGTCTACCCTGAAGCTGGACGAGGCGATTCTGACCTTTCTTTCAGAGCGGGATCGGGAGCGATTGCTGCGAGCCAGCGCCAAAGCCGTGGATCTCGGTGCCGCACCTGGTGGTTGGACCTGGCAGTTGGTACGGCGTGGCCTGTTTGTGACGTCGGTTGATAATGGACCCATGGCGCCGGCGCTCATGGATACCGGGCAGGTGACCCATAAGCGGGAAGATGGATTTCGCTTTCAGTCGAAGCAGCCGGTGGATTGGATGGTGTGTGATATGGTTGAACAGCCTCGACGTGTGGCTGAGCTTATGGCCGACTGGTTGGAGCAAGAGTGGTGCCGCCAGACCATTTTTAATCTCAAGCTTCCCATGAAACGACGGTATGAGGAACTTCGGAATTGCCTGAATCGGATCGAGCAGCGACTACAGGCGGCTGGCCTGACATTCCGTTTGAGTGCCCGTCAGCTTTATCACGATCGCGAAGAGGTAACGGTTTACGTTCAGTTGCTTTCGTAGAGAGAGTAGCTTTAGCCAAAGAGAGCTGCTTAAGCCAAAGAGAACTGCTTTAGCCAAAGAGAACCGCTTTAGCCAAAGAGAACCGCCAAGCCAAGCAAAACGGCCAAGGTCGTGCGCAAAAGCCCGTTAGACGGGCTGGAGTAAGGTTATTTTTTTCGTCTGTTTTCAAGATCGGTGCCAGCTCATTGATCAATTCCTTGCGTTCGGCTGACAGCTGCCAATGCTGCCAGTCGTGAATGCTGCGCCAATTCGAGACATTGAACCGATGATTGGGGTTGGTAACGTCCTTGTAGGACTCTCCTGAAATGAATCCGGGTGCCTGGAATGCGCCTTGTAAAACCTTACGGGCAGCCTGCTCATAAGGAACTTCTAGTGATTCAGCGATGTGGCGCTCAATGATGACACGAACCATGAAATTAGCGACTCCTTGTACATGGAAAAGACAGATGAGGGTGTGATAACGGATGTGAATGCGCGCGCAACCGAATTTAGGCAATGCGTGACGCTTTGTTAAAGTATAGAAATAACAAGGAAAAAAGCGATAAATATGATGGCGGTGTCGACTGGAACAATGAGAGAGTATTGATGAGTGCCTACAGTATTGATCATGAGATGGATGTGACAGGGCTCTTCTGTCCTGAGCCGGTGATGATGTTGCACAACAAGATCCGCGATATTGGTTCCGGCGAGGTGCTGGAGGTGCTCGCCACTGATCCTTCCACGCGGCGGGACATTCCCAAGTTCTGCCATTTTCTGGAACATGAACTGCTGGATCAAGGTGAGCGGGATAACCTGTTTTTTTATCACATTCGCAAGGCTTAATACCTGGTGGCGTCGCGTCACGCCGCAACTGGTGGTTAACGCCAGGCGAGCTGGTCCAGGTGGGTCACAAAATCACGGGTCTCAATTTCACCATAGATCCGGGCATCAACCAGTTCGGTTCCGGTTACATCGAAGAACATGATGCCCGGCGGCCCATACAGGCCGAAATGACTCAGCAATGCCTGATTGCCCGCATCATTGGCGGTTACGTCCGCCTTAATCAACCGCACGCCGTTAAGTCTTGTCCGAACCTCCGGGTGTGGAAACGTATCCCGTTCCATGATCTTGCAACTCACACACCAGTCGGCATAGAAATCAACCAACGCTGGTTGGCCCGATGCGCTGGCCGCCGCAATTTCCCCGTTGAGTTGCTCAAGGTCATAAACCGTACGGAATTCAGGTCCAGTTGGCGTAACAGAAGCCTGGGCCTGCAGAGAGGGCAGGGCCACAAAGGGACGTAAAGGGTCGCTTGCTCCTGTCGCTGCGCCCGTCAACAAGAAGACGGAATAGACAAACAAAAGGAGTCCGACCCCTTTCCACAGGCGTTGCCAGCCGTCGTGTACTGGCTCGAAGGCACCCAGATAGACAGCGGAAATACCCGTGAGAAGCGCCCATAGCAGGAGCGTGAACGGCCCGGCAAGGAAACGTTCGAGCAGCCAGATTCCAACGGCAATCAGCATGACTCCAAATACAGCCCGCACCGCGACCATCCAGGCGCCGGCCTTGGGCAGCCAATGTCCGGCGCCTGTTCCAAACACCACCAGGGGGATGCCCATACCGAGCGCCAGGGTAAACAAAACCAGTGCCCCAAGCCCCGCATCACCGGTACTTGCGATATAAATCATGGCGCCCGCCAAGGGGGCGGAAACGCAGGGCGAAACCACGAGCGCGGAAATGGCGCCCATCAAAAACACCTGGATCAGGGTTCCTCCGCGCTGTTTGTGCTGAAGCTCGCCGAGACGGCTTCTCAGAAACTCAGGTAGCTGAAGCTCGTACAAGCCAAACATCGATAGTGCGAGCGCAAAGAACAGAGCGGCGAATACCGTCAATACCCAAGGCTCCTGAAGATAGGCCTGCAGGTTGATGCCCGCCCCAGCCTTGCCCACCACAAAGCCAAGAACGGCATATAGAAAAGCGACTCCGAGCACATAAGCCAGTGATAGCAGAAACGATGAACGGGTAGTGGCTCGCTTTTGCCCCGCGACGATGGTGGAGAGGATGGGAATCATCGGAAATACGCAAGGAGTAAAGGCAAGCCCGATGCCCAGCAGGAAAAATACGCCGAGGGTTTGCCACAGGGCGGCGGCCTCGATATAGCCGGCGAGCGACTGCGCCGAACCGGTGTTCACGGGTGTGGCAGTTGGCGTGCCCGAGGACTTGGGCTCTGGTGCTGCGACACTGGCTGCATTGGCTTGTGCGTTGGTTGGGGGTTGCGCAGGATTCTGCAGTGGCACAGGAGTGCGGGTGTCCGGTATTTCGCTTGGCGCGGCGGTACCCGCATTCAGGTAGAGGGCGGTCTGGGTTTTAGGGGGGTAACAAAGGCCGGCGTCGGCACAGCCCTGGTATGTGATCTGGACCGTTAACTCCTGATGGCCTCCGCTGCTGATAATGGGCTGAACCAGCGTGAGCTCATCATAGAAAACGGTGACTGGCCCGAAATAAGGGTCATCCTTGGGGGTGCCGGGTTGAAAGAATTGCAGTTCTTCGCGAACCACCCCCGTCTCGACAATCTTGACCTGCAGGCGCTCCTTATAAAGGTAATAGCCTTCCGCGATCTGCCAGTGAAGTTTGAGAGCGCCTGGCTCGACAGTCGAAGAAAATCGAAATGCCTCATCGACAGGCAGAAACTGGGGCTGGCTATTGCCGACGGCATTGGATAGGGAAAAACTGCCCACGGCGAGCGAGCTTATCGCCATCAGGAGAGTGAAAAACAGGCTGAGAACATATGGAGTAGGGAACAAGCGGATACTCACCTTGCTGCTTTATTGGACGGCGCTGTTAGAGACAGTGTAACCCGATTTTGGTTCCCTGGTGACGGGTGCGTAACTTTCGTGGCTCAAAACAGATCGCTAGCTAGTGCCTATCAGTAGCTTGTATAGATCGCTAGTTGCCCCAGGTTAGTGGTTCGGGTTGTCGTCCATTCCAGGTCCCGTCAGCCAGCCACGCAGCATCTATATAGCTACGCGGCTACATAACCACGCGGCTACATAACTACGCGGCTACGCCAATTTAAGCGATGCAGGAGCAATAATGCTGCGGTGGTCAGGCCAATGGCGAGTCCGACCCATAGCCCCGTGGCCCCATGCAGGGCGGCCACCGGTCCGGTGTGCTGGAGCCAAAGCCCGATGGGAAAGCCAACGAACCAATAGGCAACCAGGGTAATCAACATAATGACGCGGGTATCTTTGTACGCACGAAGCGCACCGGAGCAGGTGACCTGGATGGCGTCAGGAAACTGAAAAAACGCAGCGATCAGGAGAATGTGGCCAGCCATCTGCTGAACCAGTGCGTCAGGGCTGTACCAGCCGGCAATGGTGCCTCGGAAAAGCACCATAATGCTGGCGGTGACCACGGCGAAGGCGAGTCCCAGGCCAATGGCGGTAAAGCTGGTGAATCTCGCCTCTGCGGATTGCTCCTGGCCCAGCAGATTACCCACCCGTACCGTCGTTGCCATAGCGATGCTGAGTGGAATCATGAACGTCAGGGATGTGATGCTGAGGGCGATCTGGTGGGCCGCGATCGGTATTGCGCCAAAAGGCGCTAATGCGAGCGTGGCGGCACAGAAAAGGCCGGCCTCGAAGAAGATTGCCAGGCCAATGGGTAGCCCCAGCCGGAATAGCTCATTCAGGTGTGTACGCTGTGGTGCTTCCAAACGGCCGAACAGGTCATGGTGCCGATAACGTTTGCTAAACCGAATATATCCGACCGTGAGGCCAAGGCTGATCCACATGACCAGTGCCGTGGCATAACCACATCCGGCGCCGCCGAGGGGCGGTATCCCCCAGCCGCCATGGATCAGTAGATAATTGGCGGGAATATTGATCGCCAGGGCAATCAGGGTCAGCACCATGACCGAACGGGTATCGGTCTGGGCTTCACAGTAGCAGCGCAGCACCTGATACAGGGCAATGGCCGGCACGCCCCAGGAAATGCCCCGTAGATAGCCTTGCGCAACCTCCTGGACTGCCGGTTCGAGCTGGAACCAGGGCAGATAAAAAGGTGCCGTGCGGCAGAGCACAATGGCACCTATCGCCAGTGCTAGCGCCATCCAGGCGGACTGGCGGACAAGGCCCACGATTAACTCATGGCGGCCCCCGCCGAAGGCATGGGAAACCAGGGCGGTGGTGGCGATGATCACGCCCGTCATGAAGAGAAACAGGGGGATCCAGATGCTCGAGCCGACGGCAACACCCGCCAAATCATGTGGGCTGACCTGACCGGCCATGAGTGTATCGACAACGGAGATACCGTTGTGGGCCAACTGTGTGATGGCGATTGGGCCGCCAATCTGGAACAGGGCGCGAAACTCCGTTTTAATACTGCGATAACTGAAGCTACTCGAAGTTGGCAAGGGTAAACCTGTCGGGATTGGAACAGTCGACCAGGGAGTTGGTATAACCGGCCGTGGCGAAAGTGGCGGGCAATGGAGGCTTTGAGTATAAAGTCATACACCCGGGTCGGTTATAGAGGTATCATTCATCGCCATTTATCAGGCTACGCAACAAGCATACAACCCATTCTGGTGCCGGCCATTATAACGCTGGCTGACGCTCGGTTGTAGAGCACCTGGCGTAGATACCCTGAACAAATGGGGCTGCCAGGCATGGAATTGACGCTCGGTGGCCGGTTGGAAATATGGGAAAGGCATTGGACGCAGACAGCCATAGGCTGTAATGACACAACGGATTGTCTATGAGTGATATGAACAACCACTTGTTGAAGAAACTTTGGGAATGGATCAAGCGCTGTCTGGGCTTCTTGATTCCCAGGCAGCAGGAGTTGAATCGGGCCAAACCGGGCTCGATGGTTGGCGGCCAGCCAGTGCAGAGTAAA
>CAYXVO010000196.1:0-5860 GCA_964467875.1 uncultured Pseudomonadales bacterium
GATTCTCGACCGACACGAAAATATTGCCAGGGTGCATGTCGGCATGAAAAAAGCTGTCGCGAAACACCTGGGTGAAGAAGATCTCCACGCCCCGTTCCGCCAGCACCTTCATATCGGTGCCGGCCGCTTTCAATTGCTCGACCTCGGCAATGGGGATGCCGTGAATCCGTTCCATGACCAGCACTTCATTGCTGGTGTAGTTCCAGTACACCTGGGGAATGTAGATCAGCTCGGAGCCTTCGAAATTGCGGCGCAGCTGAGAGGTATTGGCAGCCTCGCGCTGCATGTCGAGTTCATCGAAAATCGTGTGCTCGTAGTCGGCAACGATCTCGACCGGATGCAGGCGCTTGCCGTCCGCCCAAAAGCGCTCCAGCAGCCGGGCGAACAGAAACAGCAGGGCAATGTCCTGGCGAATGACGGGGCGGATGCCCGGCCGGATCAGCTTAACCACCACGTCCTCGCCCGTTAGCAGACGGGCGGCGTGGACCTGGGCAATGGAGGCGGAAGCCAGGGGCGTGCTGTCAAAATCGCTGAACAGTTGCTCGATGGGGCGTCCCAGGGAGAGCTCGATCCGTTGCCGCGCCAGTTCGCTGGAGAATGGCGGGACCCGGTCCTGCAAATGCTTGAGTTCATCGGCCACGTCCAGGGGCAGGATGTCGCGGCGGGTGGACAGGATCTGGCCGAACTTGACGAAAATCGGACCCAGCTCGATCAGGGCCAGGCGCAGGCGCTCGCCGCGTGGGCGTTGCGAGCGTGGGACCAGGTGCCAGGGCGCCAGTATCAGCAGGATTCGCAGGGCCAGCGGAATCTGCGCGTGAGGTAAAAATTCATCCAGACGATATTTGCAGAGGATCCAGGTGATCTTCAGAAAACGGCGTAGTCGAGTCACGAGGTCTTTCCGGCGAGTCAGGGGCGGTTATGGGTATCCCGCAGGCGTTGTTCCAGCTGCGCAATACGTTCGGCGAGGTCGTCCAGTTGCTGTTCCAGCGGGGCCGCATCATCCTGGCAAGCGCTGAGTTCCGGGCGGCTGGGCACGAGGCGGGCTTCTTCTTCCAGGTATTCTTCCACATTGCGCAGCAGGCTGTCGCTAGCGCGGCGGCCCCACTTCAGGCCACGGCGAACCCGCCGGCCGGCTTCATGGGCAATGATGTCGCCAAAATGCCCGGCCAGCTCGCCTTCCCAATCCGGATCCAGCTCATGCAGCAGGTCACGCAGGGCGTGTACTAAGGCCTGGTTCCCTTCAATCCGGACGTCGCTGGCTACGTCTGGTCGCGTGCGTGAAGTGGGCAGCGGGGAGGGGGTCAGAAAACGCAACATGGTCAAGGGCGGTGCACTGATGCAAGCGTCAGGCGCGCTGCCGGGCTCGCTCAGAACACGGATACCCTGATCGGTAATGTGCAGGTGCAGGTCCACCCCCGGCGGCTGCAGGGACAGCGTCAGGCAGTGCTCGTGCCAGGGTGCCAGTCGCGCCTGGCTGATCGGGTCGAGTGCCAGAACGCGGTTGAGCAGAGCTTCGAGCGCTATATTCAGCGTCGTGCGCGGTACCGGGTCCATCTCAGGCCTTGATTCCCATATGCAGGGCAACGACGCCGCCGGTCATGTTGTAGTAACGGCAGCGCGCCAGGCCGGCGTCTTCCATCATGCCTTTGAGCGTTTCCTGGTCCGGATGCATGCGAATGGATTCGGCGAGATAACGGTAGCTTTCGCTGTCGTTGGCGACCAATTTGCCCATGACCGGAAGTGCGGTAAACGAGTAGGTGTCGTAGGCCTTGGAGATCAGCGGGTTGGTGGGCTTGGAGAACTCCAGTACCAGCAGTCGGCCGCCCGGCTTGAGAACGCGGGTCATGGAGCGAAGCGCTTTGTTCTTGTCGGTGACGTTACGCAGGCCGAAGGCGATGCTGACGCAGTCGAAGTAATTGTCGGGAAACGGCAGGCATTCGGCATTCGCCTGGACGTATTCGATGTTGGTGGCACAGCCACGGTCGATCAGGCGATCACGACCAACTTTGAGCATGGATTCATTGATATCAGCCAGGACCACTTCGCCCTCGGCGCCCACCAGTTTTGAAAACTGCATGGTGAGATCACCCGTGCCACCGGCAATATCCAAAACCCGATGGCCCTTGCGCACACCGCTCATTTCGATCGTGAAGCGTTTCCAGATCCGGTGGATACCCATTGACATCAGATCATTCATGAGATCGTAGCGACTTGCGACGGAGTGAAAAACGTCCGCCACATGTTTTACTTTCTCCTCGACGGGCACCTTTTTATACCCGAAGTCTGTGGTTTGCTGGTTTTTGTCCATGCTAATCCCTGGTGCCACGCTGGATTGACGGTTGCTCCACCGGACGGAGCCCGGCGAAATCGATATGGAGGCTATTCTAACCATCAACAAGGGGGTTTAACCATCATTGCGGGGTATAACACGCTGGGCGAGCATGATTGCCTTTCGTCGGCATGCACAGTATTTCTTGGGGGTTGGCGCTTTTTCGCAGGAATTTCCCCGAGGTGATGTGTCTCCCGTTATTGGCAATCCTGTTAGTGGTAAACCCGTTAGTGGTAAACCCGTTATTGGCCAACATCGTCTCGCAAGCCCTTGTGGTATCATCGCCGGTGTCTATGGCTGCGAGGGTGTTGCGTGGCCGATCTTCCAGAATTTAAAGAAAAGTGCGGATATCAAACAGCATGTCGACTATCAAAGTAACCCGTCATCATCAGCTTAATCACGAACAGGCGGTGGCCGCCGCGGATGACCTGGCTCGTAGCCTGGCCAAGGAGTATCACGTGGAATGCGAATGGCATGGCGATGTCCTCCGGTTTCACCGGCGTGGCGCCAAGGGTGTGATGCGGGTCGAGCCCGACAACATTCATGTGGAGATGGAGCTCGGGTTTTTGCTGTCGGCGTTTCGGGATCGGATCGAACAGGAAATTCATCGCCACCTGGACGGTCTGCTGGGGTAGGGGACGGCTTAACGTCGTCGGGCCTGATGCGTCAGGCCACATTCACCCGGGCGAAAGGTCTTTTGTGTGCTTTGCTTGCCTGCTAGGTCAGACAGGCCGCCAGGTCAGATTGCCTGGCAGACTGACATGGCAGGCTCCGCCTGTTCCGTCTCCGTGAGCGCCAGGGGTGCGGGATGGCCGGCGAAAATTCGCTTCAGGATGCGGGTCTCCCGCTGAATAACGCAGTCCAGGAGCGGGCTTACCTCTCCCATCTGTCTAAACGCGTTAAAGCCACGCTGCAGGAAGCTGTGCAGTTGCCCCAGGCCAGCCATGTCGGCGGGCTTGCGGGTCATTTTGAGGGTGGTTAGCAGCAGCCGGCTGTGCACGTACTTCTCAAGATCGTTACCGACTTTGGAAACTAACTGGATCTGGTGCAGACGCCGGCTTTGATTGTCGCAGAGGCGGAAGGCTTCGATGTAGGTCTGCTCGGTGACCTCATGGACCCGCAACTGGTTGAACAGGACTTCGGTGAGGGCCAGATCAAGCTGTTGGCTGATCAGATTGAGCTCAACCAGTGACGCCACCGTGGAAAGGGCGTGATCCGGTAACAACTTGACCACCACCGGGAAAATCCGCTCCACATCATCGTCGCGCCGACTGAACTCCTTCGGTGCGTACAGGTCCTGGAGCAGGAAGTCGAGTCCCTCGTGATAGCGCGGGTCGTGGTAGAGGTCGTGATGAGTGCGCTTGAGTCGCGTCATCTGCCAGTTACCCAGGTAGTCCAGTTCATCCCGCAGCGGATGCGCCGTGACGGCCAGGCGATGATAGTGATAGTCCAGCAGCAGTTGCTGCAGACGCTTGGCGCTGTCGCCACGAACCGTTGTATTGACGAGTTTTTCCTTGGACATGCCACATCCCTTGGGGCGCCGGTTGCGGGATGAGCCTTGAGAGCTGTGACCGGTGCGTTGAAGAGGTATCAGGGGGCGGGAGTGTACCAGAAAATTAAAGCCGGATAACTCGGGACTAAAACGGATGGAAGGCCCATCGTTTTAGTCCTGCTGGCGTGCCGCTCAGGACGCGACGCTGATCTGGGCAGGCATCAGGTCGAGGGATGGAACCCACTCGTCGCTGTCGAGTGTAATAAAATGGCTGCTTGCCGTAGTTTCAACGATACGAATTGCGTTGGAGGTCTGTTCCGCACTTTTAAGCATGGCGTTCCGGCACAGAATGCGGTCTACCCGGGGAATTAGGATGGTGCCGTGACGCATGTGCTGGTAGACGTCGAAGGGTGTTTTTTCGGCCCAGGCAATGATGTTTTCGATGTTGCGCACGATGGTCAGGTGATCTTTGGTCGCGTGGAACAGCTTGTCCAGCAACTGGCGCTTGCGGGCATTCATACGACCAAAAAACGTCTGACTATAGGACGAGGACGGCGCGCTGTTGATCAGGCGAATCAGCCAGGGCCACATGCCGTGACTGACGGGCTCCAGCAGGGCCGTGACCAAGGGGTGCAGTTGACCCCGGGGTAGCACTGGCGCTTCCAGCACGATGTCGATGTGTTCGAATAATTCGGGGCGCTGACGAATGGCTTCAATAATCACAGCGCCGCCGCGTGAGTGGCCATGGATGCGGAGGCGGTCTGTGGTCGGTACGTTCTGCAGCACCTGAAGCAGGATGCAGGCGTCATATTCGATCGTGCCTTCCAGATGCTTGATCGGCACTTCCCAGGGGGCTGCTTCAGGACAGGGTCCACTGACAGGGATGTGATAATTGCTACAGGTAAGCAGAATCAGTTCGGTGTCCGGCGCCTTATAGGTCTGGGTGAAGTAACAGTGATTCTCCAGGAAACCATGGACCCCGATGATGGTGTGCCGTGCGCGGGCGCTGTGATTGCGAATGGACACAGCACCTTTGCCGACGGTATAGACGCGGCCGGAGAACATCTCCGTATAGGACTGTTCAATGGGCTTGATCAGCTTGCGGGCATGGGTTGCTTTCATTGACTTCGTCTCCCGTCGCAGATGACTGCCAAGTCTGGTCTCAGCCCAGGAGCGGGGCTGAACGGACTTCCTGTCGAGACTTGTGTACGCAATCAACGTGCTTTCTTGTGTACTTATTTCAGAAAACCCGTCACAAATCGACTGATCCAAATCGAAATGAATTCTCAGTACTTTTGTAGCCAATCCCTGTGCCGTCAATCCCTGTGTCGCCAATGGTTCTGTCGAGCCAATCTTCCTTGACCCGATGGTGCCAATCTAGCACTAAGAACACACTGGAAAAACCGACTGCATCTCCTTGATCTTGAGTATAGATGCACGTTCTCACGCCTGTGTTAATTTTTGTAATCTTTCATTTCTATTATGGAGTGTCCATGATTCAGAAAAAGGAAGACGTCAAAATCTCTGTGGAGATCACCGCCACAGGAATCACCACAAGGAGGAGCGGCCGTGCAACAGCATGAAGATGCCTTGACCAATCACGAGGTGACTGTCTGCCTGCAAGGCGGTGCAGTTCTAGGCCCGTTTAATGCCACATGGAGCACCGAATCGAAAAGCGATGTGCGTGAACTGTTCCGGGAGTACGACCAGTTCCTGCAAGGCGAGCCGCAGCAGCGGTTTAAGTATCACCTCCATGATGCCCATACGAGCAGGGTTCATACCCTAATCCTGCGCTTCGAGGCGGTCACGGCGATCTACGATCACGTGCGGCTCAGGAGTTAGCGCTCTTTTTAAATCAGTAATGCCTTGTACCGACATCTGCGTGTCGAGAGGAATTGCCAAATCGGTCAAGGATTACGGGTAAGGCACGGGCTACCATGCATTGTTAAACAATGTAACGGAACGTCAGTTCGGTTTTCACCCGTTTTCGCCGTGGATCGCTCATCATGCACCCAGTCACTTTTGCCAGGCCCCTTCGG
>CAYXVO010000197.1:0-315 GCA_964467875.1 uncultured Pseudomonadales bacterium
CGCTGTTGGCGCGCCGCCCCCAGCAGCTGTCGGGCGGTCAGCGCCAGCGCATTGCCATTGCCCGGGCATTACTGGCCAGCCCGGAGCTGCTGTTGCTGGACGAGCCGCTGGCGAGCCTGGATCTGCAGAGCAAGGCGGAGATCCTGCCTTATCTGGAACGCCTGTTCGCCGAACTGAAGATGCCGGTGGTATACGTCAGCCATGCGCCGGCGGAGGTGATGCGGCTGGCGCATCGGCTGGTGCTGTTGGAGCAGGGCCGGGTGCGGGCGGCGGGACCGCTCAACGAGATGCTGACCCGCGCCGACTTGCCGCTGG
>CAYXVO010000197.1:325-3023 GCA_964467875.1 uncultured Pseudomonadales bacterium
AACGGCATCGTAATGTCGGGAAAACTAGCGACACAGGTTGCCCATGACCCGCGCCGACTTGCCGCTGGCTCACCTGGCGGAAGCCTCGAGCGTGCTCGATGCCGAGGTCGAGCGCCACGATCCCCATTATCATCTCACCTACCTGCGGGTGCCGGGTGGCCAACTGGCGGTGTCGCTGCATGCGTTGCCGGTGGGGGCTGCGACCCGGGTTCGTATCCAGGCCCGGGATGTCAGCCTGGCGCTGGAACCACCTCGCGCCAGCAGTATCTCCAATGTATTGCCGGCCCAGATCCGTGCGATCAGTCCCGATCAGGATCCGGCCCAGGTGCTGGTACAGCTGGATCTAATGGGGTGCACGCTGCTGGCGCGCATCACCCGCCGCTCCGCCGACGTGCTGGCACTGACGCCGGGATGTCTAGTTTACGCCCAGGTCAAAAGCGTGGCGGTAACCTGAACAGGATCAGCTGTCGTGATTTGGCGTCGCTGGGTGTCGCGTTCGCTTCAAGCTAGAATTCCCGGGCGATGTCTGATCAACCTTGATGAGGCCGCAGGGAGGCACCATGAAACACGGATGTGTGATGTTGGCCGTGCTGTTACTGGCAGGTTGTACGGTGGTGAAAGTTCAGAAGATGGTCAATGCCGAGGGGCGCGAGCATGATTGCACCGGGCGCGCCGAGGCCAGCCAGGGAATGAGTCCACAGGCCTGGGCGCTGGCCAATCACCAGCGGGATCTCTGTGTGGAAAGTAATCGTCAGCGGGGCTGGCTGCCAGTGGAGGAGGTGGGGCGGATTCCGCTGCGGTTTGGCGAACGCAACGGCCGGGTCTTCGTGGCGAAAGTGTTGCCGGGGATATCGGCGCTGCTGACACTGGGCGAACAGGATGTGCTGCGGGCCATCGATGGGGTGCCGGTGGTATCCCTGCGCGACGCCGAGGAGCGCCTGTTCGGCATGCGGGGCACGCCGGTGCGACTGACTCTGGATGGCCCCCAGGGCGAGCGGGAAATTCAGCTGACGCGGGATTAGCGCTCGCCGTCAATCGCTCCGGTCCGGGCGCCGGTCAGGGAATCTTGTGTCCGTCGCAATCCGGGCGTTGCTGCAGGGGCGTTTGCTGCAGAATAGAGCGGGAGCGGACGTGGCAGGAGTGCATCCATGATTCCTTTCGACATCGACTGGCCCAGTATCGCCAGTAACCTGCTTCAGTTAGGCATTGCCTATGTGCTGGCACTGCCGATTGGCTGGGAGCGTGAACGTACCGCTCATTCCGCTGGCCTGCGCACGTTCCCCCTGGTGGCGGTCTCGGTGTGTGGCTACATGCTCATTGGCATGAGCGTGTTCACTGATGAAGAGGCCCGTTCCCGCGTGGTGCAGGGGGTGCTTACTGGCATCGGCTTTATCGGTGGCGGTGTGATTCTTAAAACCGACACCACTGTGCGGGGGCTGGCAACGGCGGCCGCTATCTGGTCCACTGGCGCGGTGGGTCTGGCGGTGGCATTGGGGCGGCTGGAAATTGCCTTGCTGTTGTCTTTTCTGACATTTGCTACTCTACGGTTTCTCGAACCTCTCAAAACATACATTCACAAGCATTCGCCGGGCGACAAGTCCTGACCCGCGAAGCCCCAAGGAGACATCCCATGTTCTGGATCACGCGCCTGTTGCCCCTGGCTCTACTTCTGCTGATGGGCGGCTGCGCATCGCTGGCCAGCTATACCATTACCGAAGGGGAGCTGGAACGTCATTTACAGCAGCAGGTGGCGGCATTTGATCGGGACCAGGTCGAATCCGGGTCCCCCCTGAGCGTGGCGCTGGGCAAGATTGACGTGGAACTGGGACCGGATGGTCGTGACGTGGTGGTGCTGGACGTCGATGGCGAAGTGGCGCTCAACGTCCTGTTGATGCGGGTGCCCGTCGATCTGGCCCTCAAGCTGGAAGGGGCGCCGGTTTACAGCAGCAAGGACCGCGCCGTGTATATCCGGCGCTTGCGCCTGCTCGATAGCCGGGTCAATTCGCCCTATTTTCAGGGGGATCTCAAGCCTGCGACCGACACCGCCATGCGTTTTCTTGCCCAGATGTTGGAATCCATGCCGGTGTATCGACTCGATGAGAGTGATTACCGCCAGCGCCTGCTTGGAGCGGTGCCGCTGGATATCAAGGTGGAACGGGGCCGTTTGCGGATCGTGCCCGCCGAATAACGCCTGGCCGGCCATGCATCGCAAGCGCACGATGACCGCAAGCACAGGATGACCCCAAGCGAAGGGTGCTCCAGCAAAGGGTGCCTCAGCAACGGATGCCCCAGCGAAGGATGCACCAGCAACGGACGCTCCAGCAACGGAAAGGAGACGCGCAATGAATTACCTGGTACGCCTGTGGTCATGGTCGGCTCTGGTACTGCTGCTTGGCGGCTGTTCCCAGCTCTATTACAACACCATGGAGAAGTTCGGCTTCGAGAAGCGCGATATTTTGGTGGATCGCGTGGAGGAGGCGCGGGATTCGCAGCAGGACGCCAAGGAAGAGTTCAAATCCGCGCTGGAGCAGTTTCAGGCCCTGTTCGGCAAGGACGACAGCGATCTGCAACAGGAATACGATGCCCTCAATGCCGCCTACAAAGACAGCCAGGCGGCCGCCGACCGGGTGCATGAACGAATCGACGCCGTTGAAAACGTCTCCACCGCGCTGTTCGATGAGTGGCAGGACGAACTCGA
>CAYXVO010000197.1:3033-5842 GCA_964467875.1 uncultured Pseudomonadales bacterium
ATTCCAATGCGGAACTGCGCCAGGACAGCGCCCGCAAGCTGCGTGTGACCCGCCAGGACTATGAGCAGCTGCTCAAGGCCATGCGCTCGGCGGAGGCCCGCATGCAACCAGTGTTGGCGGTCCTGCAGGATCAGGTGCTGTATCTCAAGCACAACCTCAATGCCCGCGCCATCGACCGCCTGCAAGGTGAGCTGCGCACGGTGGAGGAGGACGTGGCGCGCCTGGTGCGGGAGATGGAGCAATCCATCGCCCAGTCCGAAGAATTCATCCGCCAGATGGAGCGCCTCTAAGCCAGATCGTTGCTGCCTGTGCGGGCACGGCGTGCCTGTGGGCGCCGCCCGGTTGGTCACATTGCGGCGGGCAATCTTGCGGAGCGGGCTACTAATTCCTGGGGCTTTCACTTAAATGTACTCAGGACCAGGCATGAGCCATCCCGTCGACATCAGCCCCTAATTGCTTGGCCCTGGCAAGGATTCCGGATGCCCGCAAGGCTACTTCGGCTGCGTGGACGTCCCGACCGAGGACACGTGAATGGCGCAGGATCTGATCGTTTTTTCTCACATCCGTTGGCATCAAAGCGAGCGGCGCCCGCAGCAGATCATGCGCCGCCTGGCCGCCGAGGGCCGGGTGTTCTACTTCGAGGAGCCGCTGCGGCGGGAACAGCCCGAGCCCAGCCTTGAGGTTCAAGAAGTACTTCCCAACCTGTTTGTGTGCCAGCCGCAGACGCCGGAGCGGGTCGCCGGCTTTCATGACAAGCAGCTACCTTATCTTGATTACCTGCTGGCGCAGCTGATCGACGACTACGGCATCGACGCTTGGGCGGCCTGGCTTTATACGCCAACCGCGGAACCGCTCCTGCACGACTACCAGCCGCTGGCGGTGATCTATGACAGCCTGGGGGAACTCCATGGTCACCTGCACCGGACGAGCAAGGCTTTTCTGCCGGAGCGGGAGGTGGATCTGTTGCAGGTGGCGGACCTGGTGTTCACCGACACCGCCAGCGTGGAGCGATCATTGCAGGGCGCGCATGATCAGGTGTACTGCTTTCTCGACGGCGTCGACGCGGACCATTTCCAGCCAACTCCAGCACCCCCCGAACCGCCGCAACAAGCGGGCCTGGCCCACCCCCGCCTGGGTTACTTTGGCAGTCTCGACCGGCGCATCGACACTGACCTGCTGGCGGCGCTGGCGGCTGGCCATCCGGACTGGCAACTGGTGATGATCGGTCCGGTGACGCATCTGGACGATGAGTCCGTCTTGCCGCAGGCGCCGAACATTCATTATCCGGGGCCGGAGAAGCATGATAATTTGCCGGCGTTCATGAGCCAGTGGGATCTGTGCATCCTGCCTTGGGTCTGCAACGAGGCGACGCGCTGGGCCAGTCCGGTCCGGCTGCTGGAATTTTTGGCGACCGGCAAGCCCGTGGTCACCACGTCTATTGCGGCGCTGACGGAGCAACTGGCGCCGCTGCTGTATCGGGCGGATTCGCCGCAAGCCTTTATCCAGGCGTGCGAGCGGGCCCTGGCGGAAACGGCGGACGCCCGCGCGCAGCGTCTGAGCGGGGTCCGGCAATTGCTGGAAGAGTGCCGCTGGGAGCGCACGGTGTCGCGCATGCAACAGCTGTTGCAACAGGCGGCGGCGCGGAATTATCAGCGCCGTGCGCGGCGCTCGCCCGCCAGCATGCCGGTCGCGGCCGCCTCCCGCCGTGCCACGGCAGGATCGCCGCCGGTGGTTATCCTGGGCGCTGGGCCAACCGGTCTGAGCGCGGCCTACCATCTGGGTGAGCAAGCCCTGCTACTGGAACAACGGGCGCAGGTGGGCGGTAATTGCCGCTCGGTGGAGGATCATGGCTTCACCTTCGATTACGGCGGCCATGTATTGTTCTCCAAACACCCCGATGTGCAGCAGCTGTATCAACTGGTGCTGGGTGGCAACCTGCGCTGGCAGGCGCGGGAGGCCTGGATTTACAGCCACAACCAGTTCGTTCCCTATCCGGTTCAGGAGTCCCTGTATGGGCTGCCGGCGGAAGTGGTGCAGGATTGCCTGTTGGGGATCATGAGCCTGGCGCCTCGCAGTGCAGAGTCTGCCCCAGGAGGCACGCTACGCCTGGATGGGGCCGAGTACGAGGGCAGTCTGGAAAGCAGCATGCCCCTCAACAGCCAGACCATCCCCTTTCGCAACCGGCGCCAGCAGCCCCGCAACCTGGAAGATTTCATCTATGAAACCTGGGGTGCTGGTTTCGCCAAACAGTATCTCCTGCCCTATAACCAGAAGTTCTGGACCCATCCTCCGCGGGAGCTGCAGATCGGCGCGCTCCAAGGCTCTCCCTGGGAGCTGGACCGGGTGCGCGCGGTCGCCGGCGCATTGCGTCCACTGGCGTCGGCCGACAGCAGTGATGGCTACTTCGGCTACCCCCGGGAAGGCGGCATGCAGGCCCTGGCGGTGGGATTCTTGCCGCATCTGAAAGGTGAGTTGCGGCTCAACACCCGCGTGGTCCGTATTCTGCCCCAGGAGCGCCGCCTGATCCTGGCGGACGGTTCCGACGTGCGTTATCAACGTCTGATCAGCACCCTGCAACTGCCGGAGTTGGTCCGGTTGTTAAGAGACGAGGCGCCGGCCGAGGTGAAGGCCGCTGCCGCCCGTCTGCGACGGGTCTCCCTGCGCTGCGTAAACCTGGGCATCGGGCGGGAAAATCTCACCGACAAGCATTGGATCCACTTTCCCGAGGCCAGCACCATCTTCCACCGGGTGTTTGCCCAGGGAGCCGTCAGCCCGGCCAACAATGCCCCGGGTGGTTTTGGCCTCACCT
>CAYXVO010000198.1:0-1145 GCA_964467875.1 uncultured Pseudomonadales bacterium
CGCAGTTTCCGACGCAAACAGCTTGGCCTGAGAGGCTTCTGAAATGCAGGGAGCGCCAGCGGTCCGCAGCCGTGCGGCATGGTGAACCAGCAGCCGGGCGGCGTTGAGCCGGGTCTCCATGTCGGCCAGGGTCTGGGAAATTGCCTGGTGTTCGGCAATCGGATGGCCAAACTGCACCCTTTCACTGGCGTACCGCGTCGCCGCTTGCAGCGCGGCACGGGCAATCCACACCGCTTGCGCGGCGATCCCGATGCGTCCGCCTTCCAGGTTGGAAAGCGCGATCTTTAATCCTTCTCCTTCCCGGCCCAACAGGTTCTCCTGGGGAATCCGACAGTTCTCCAGACTAATCGCGCAGGTGTCCGAGGCACGCAGGCCCATCTTGCTTTCCCGCCGTGTGACCTGATAGCCGGGCGTATCCGTAGGCACCAGAAACGCCGACAGGCCCTTCTTGCCCGCCTCGGGATCGGTCGCGGCAAAGATAATGGCGATGCCCGCCCGTTGGCCGCTGGTGATGAACTGCTTGGCGCCGTTCAGTACCCAGTGATCAGCGTCTTTGACGGCGCGGGTCTTCAGCGCATCGGCCTGGGAGCCGGCCTGGGGCTCCGTCAGACAAAACGCCCCCAACACCTCGCCACTGGCCATGCGGGGGAGCCACTGCTGCTTTTGCTGTTCAGTGCCGAACCGCAGAATCGGCACGCAGCCGACTGAGTTGTGCACGCTCATCAGTACCGCACAGGAGGCACAGCCGGCCGCCACTTCCTCGATGGCCATGGCGTAGCTGAGGTCGTCGGTCTTCACGCCACCCCATTCTGGCGGAACCAGCATGCCGAGTAGGCCCAGGTCGCCCATTTGGCGCAGCACCTGAGCGGGCAGTTCGCCATTGCGGTCCCACTGGCCAGCGTTGGGAGCGAGTTCCGCCTGCGCGAAGGCACGTCCGGCATCGCGCACCATGCGCTGGTCATCGGTCAGGAGTACATCCAGGTTGCTCACAGTGGCTCCTTGGTATTGCCAGGTGAAGGTCATAACCGCATCCTATGAAGCGGCTTCTTACGGGTCAATGTACACATGCATCCATTTGATAGACACAGACGAATCAGCTGTTGGTGGAATGGCTGGTGATGTGATGCTTGTTGATGTGATGGTTG
>CAYXVO010000198.1:1245-5837 GCA_964467875.1 uncultured Pseudomonadales bacterium
AATAATTGGAGAGAAGCAATGTACGCAATCGAGAACAGAAAAGGCGCCTTGGTCTGGTGTGAACAGCCGGATCCGCGCCCAATAGCCGCGGACGAAGTCCGAATCCAGGTGGCCTGGGCCGGTGTGAACCGGGCGGACCTGGTGCAGCGGGCCGGCTTCTATCCGCCGCCACCGGATGCATCGCCCATTCTTGGTCTGGAGGTCAGTGGTGTCATTCGTGAAGTAGGGGCGGACGTCAAACGTTTTGCCGTTGGTGACAAGGTGTGTGCGCTGCTGGCCGGTGGTGGCTACGCGGAGCAGGTGGTGGTCTCCGAGCTGCAGGTCTTGCCGGTTCCAGAAGGCCTGGATTTGCGTGAAGCGGCCGCCTTGCCGGAGGTATTCGCCACCGCCTGGCTCAATCTCTACATGGAAGGTCGGGTGCAACCTGGTGAGCGGGTGTTGCTTCATGCTGGCGCCAGTGGTGTGGGCACGGCGGCGATTCAGCTGTGCCGGGTCTTTGGCAACCCCTGTTTCGTGACGGTGGGCAGTGCCGGGAAGATCCAATCCTGTAAAGCGCTAGGCGCCGATGCTGGCTGGAACCGCCAGGATGGTAGCTTTGTCGACGCCGTTAATACCTGGGGCGGGGCTGACATGATTCTGGACCCGGTGGGCGGCGCCTATATCGCCCAGGACCAGGCCGTGTTGAAGGTAGACGGCCGTCTGGTGCTGATTGGCCTGATGGGAGGGCGCAAGGCAGACGTGGATCTCGGTCTGATGCTGATGAAGCGCCAGCGGATCATTGGCTCGACCCTGCGTAGCAAATCGCCCCAGGCCAAGGGGATGATTCTGCAGGCGCTTTATGAGCAGGTCTGGCCAAAGTTGAGCAGTGGCTCGATCCGGCCGTTGATCGACGGGGAGTGGTCCGTTGAGGAGGCGGAACAGGCGATGAGTCATCTTGCCAGCAATAACAGCACCGGCAAGGTGGTGCTGACGGTGAATGCATCCGTTCATTGATCAGCTGATGTGAGGGGCAAACGCAGCGTTTGCCCTCTGCTTACGCACGACACTTCATTAAGTGGCGGCGCGCTAGGCCATCCCCGCAATACTTCGCCGGAAGCGGCGCAATGCGAACATAAAGAACACGCCACCAATCACCAGCAGCGCCAGTAACTGAGGCCACACGATTTCGAGTCCCGCACCCCGGTACAAGATGGCCTGCGCCAGTGCCACGAAATGGCTGGTGGGCATCAGTTGCATGATTGCCTGCACGAATTGGGGCATGCTCTCAAACGGCGTTGCGCCGCCGGATAAAAGTTGCAGCGGCATAATCACCAGAATGATCAAAAGCCCTAACTGAGGCATGGAGCGGGCCAGGGTGGCTATGTAGATACCCAGGCTGGTGGTGGCGAACAGGTTCAGGGCGGCGCCCAGCACAAAGAGCGGGATTGAACCTTCAATGGGAATGTTCAACCAGCCACGCACAATGACCAGCAACGAGCCCGTGGCCGCAATCAGAACCACGAGACCCATGGACCAGACCTTGGCCAGCATGATCTCCAGAGGGGTCAGAGGCATCACCAGCAGATGCTCGATGGTACCGTGCTCCCGTTCCCGGATCAGCGCGGCACCGGTGAGAATGATCGCCAGCATGGTGATGTTGTCGATGATCTCGATCACGGCGCCAAACCAGCCCTGGGTCAGCGCCGGATTAAAGCGGGCGCGCACCTCCAGATCCACCGGCAGAACCGCGGGCTGCCGATACCCCTGAGCAAACTCCTGGGCTTCGGCACTGAGAATGGACTGAATATAACCGGCACCGAGAAATGCCTGGCTCAGACGTGTGGCATCCACGTTGAGTTGAATACTCGGTTGGCGGCCAGCCAGCAGATCACGCTGGAAGCCGGGGGGAATGTCCAGGGCAAAGGTAAAATCTCCGGCATCCATGCCAGGATCGATCTCCCGCTGCTCAATCATCGCCGGCGGCATGAAGTAGGGCGGGTATAAGCTGCCGATCAGGCGGGCGGACAGTGGCGAGTGATCTTCGTCCACCACCGCGATAGGCGCCATGTGCAGGGTTTCCGGCAGGCTGGTGGCGGTGGTGTAGACACTGGCGGTGAAGGAGAAAATGATCAGCGCCAGCATGATCCTGTCTCGCAGCAGGCTACGCAGTTCCTTGATTCCCAGATGCCAGATGTTAAGCAGGCTTCGCATCGTCAATGCTCCTGCTTCTTGAGCAGCAGGACGCTCAGGCCCAGGATCACCGGCACGGCCAGGGCCAGGGGCCAAAAGGAGTCGTACAGGTCACCGAAGCTCAGTGCCTTGGAAAAGGTGCCGCTGCTGATGGTCAGGAAGTGCGTGGTCGGATAGCTTTCACCGATCAGGCGGGCACCACCCTCTAGCGCCGAGACCGGCGTTAGCAGGCCAGAATAGGTGGCCGCGGGAATCATGGTCGCCACGGCGGTGCCGAAAATAGCGGCAACCTGGCTGCGCATGAAGGTCGAGATCAGGAGCCCCAGTCCGGTGGCGGCAATGGCGTACAGTAAGGCGGCGCAGGTGTAGGCGAAGTAGTTACCCTTGAAGGGGATGCCGAAGGCGAAAATGGCCAGTGCCGTCAGCAGGAAAAAATTGATCATGGCGAGGGCGATATAGGGCAGCTGCTTGCCCAGCAGAAACTCCAGGCGGGTGACGGGCGTGACGTAGAAATTGATGATGGAGCCCAGCTCCTTCTCCCGCACCACGCTCAGGGCGGTGAGCATGGCGGGTATCATCATCAGCAACAGGGGAATAATCGCCGGCACCATGGCCACCAGGCTTTTGATGTCGGGGTTGTAGCGAAAGCGGGTTTCGATGTTGATCAGGCCGTCGGTGCTGAATTGGTCTGGCTGGCGTTGGGCCAGTTCCGCCAGCCAGGCGTAATGCATGGCTTGCACATAGCCGTGTACGGTCTCCGCCCGTGACGGCATGGCGCCATCGATCCAGGCGCCGATGGCGACCTGACGGCCGCGTTTGATGTCGCGGGCAAAGCCAGGGGGAATCTCCAGCGCCAGGCTAAGCTCACCGCTGCGCATGCGCTGGTCGAGCTGCTGGTAATCGGTGATCGGTGGCTGTTCGATGAAATAGCGTGAGCCGCTGAGATTCAGAATGTATTCGCGGCTGCTGCTGGTCTGGTCCCGATCCAGTACAGCGAAACGCAGGTCCTCCACGTCCATGCTGATGCCGTAGCCCATGATCACCAGCAGGATGAGCGATCCCAGCAAAGCCAGGGTGGCACGAATCGGGTCGCGCTGTAACTCCAGGGATTCGCGGCGGGCGTAACTGAGCAGGCGTTGCAGGCTGAAGCCCGCTGGTGGCGGTGCTGTTTCCGCGGAGGAGGGTGGGGGCGCCTGATCAGGCGCGCGGCCAGCGGCTTCTTCAAGATAAGCGATAAAAGCCTGCTCCAGCGTCTGCGCGCCTTGGCGCTCGACCAGGGCCGCCGGTGTGTCACTGGCCAGGATACGCCCGGCATGCATGAGCGAAATGCGGTCGCAGCGCTCGGCTTCGTTCATGAAGTGGGTGGAAATGAAAATGGTGACCTTGTCCTGGCGGGACAGGTCGACCATCAATTGCCAGAACTGGTCGCGGGCAATCGGATCCACCCCGGACGTGGGTTCGTCCAGAATCAACAGTGCCGGTCTGTGAATGACCGCCACGGCCAGGGACAGCCGCTGGCGGATGCCCAGTGGGAGCGTGGGCGGCAGCCGATCCATCACCTCGGCTAACTCGAAGCGGGTGGCCATCTCCGCGACCCGGGCCGGAATCTCCGCCGCCGGGATGTGGAACAGGCGGGCGTGCAGCTCAAGGTTCTGGCGCACGCTGAGCTCGCCATAGAGGGAAAACGACTGGGACATATAGCCAACCCGGTGGCGTGTCGTCATGTCTTTGGGGTCGATCAGGTGGCCAAATAGCCGGGCCGTGCCTTCCGATGCCTGCAGCAGGCCGGTCAGCATTTTCATGGTGGTGGTCTTGCCGCAGCCGTTGGAGCCGAGAAAGCCGAATATCTCCCCCTGTTCAACACGCAGGTTGACGTTATCCACGGCAACGAAGTCGCCGAACTTCATGGTCAGGCCTTCGGCTTCAATGGCTATTTCCGGCGTGCTTTCAATGTCCTCATTCCCTGTACTGTCTGGGGGCCCGACAAGGACTTGGCGTGGCGGAATATGCACCGGCCGATGGCGGTCGCGCCGGGCTGGTGGCAACAGGTGAATGAAGGCCGCTTCCAGCGAGTCGGTGCCGGTCTGGGCCTGAAGCTCACGCGCGCTACCACTAGCCAATACTTGGCCGGCGTCCAGCGCCACCAGCCAGTCGAACTGTTCGGCTTCGTCCATGTAGGCGGTGGCGATGAGCAGGCTCATGTGGGGGCGCCGCTCGCGGATGCGACGGATCAGCGACCAAAACTGGGCGCGGGACAGGGGATCGACGCCGGTGGTCGGTTCATCCAGCACCAGCAGATCCGGGTCGTGGATCAGCGCGCAGCAGAGTCCGAGCTTTTGTTTCATGCCGCCGGACAGCTTGCCGGCGGGACGGTCCCGAAAGCGGGCAAGATCCGTGGCGGTCAGAAGTTCATCCATGCGTCG
>CAYXVO010000199.1:0-4714 GCA_964467875.1 uncultured Pseudomonadales bacterium
TGAGCGGCAACATGATGACCCTCACCCTGGTGGCGGATGTGGTCAACCTGCCCAGCGCAAGCTGTGCCGCGACCACCGCCAATGGCTACCGCAAACCCGTTGCGGTCCTCGGCTTTGCGCTGCAGTACCCCGAGCAGGCGTTGATCGGTCAATTGCAGAACGTCGACCGGGCCTTGTCCGGTGTCCTGACCAGGGCTCTGAATGAGCGTGGTCATGTGCTGGCGTTGGAGGCCAGTCACCTGCGCCTGTATGACGAGCTGACCAATGCGCCGGCCCGCCAGACCGAACGGCAGACTCTGACGCAAGCTGTGGAAGCAGCGAAACATCTGGGTGTGCAGTTTGTGATCTCCGGGGTGGTGCGGGATATCGGGGTGCGGGCACCGCAAAGCTTTCAGCGCTCAGCGTGGAATGATGCTTTGCGCGGGCTGGGAATGAGGGATACGGAGCGCTCATTTGAGGTCGAGCTGTTCGTACATGACGGCTTCAGTGGCGACGTGATTTACCAGCAGCGCTACCACACCAGTGGCAACTGGCATGTGGCGGCTGATCAGGCCGTGCCCTTTGCCAGTGCCGGATTCTGGCGGGTGGAGTACGGCAAGGCCGTGCAGGATCTGCTCGCTGATCTGGTGGCGGACGTGGATGAGCATCTGCGTTGCCTGCCGTTCATGACGCGCATTACGCGGGTACAGGGCGATCTGCTGCAGTTCAGTGCCGGCGCCAATACCGGGGTGCGACCAGGGGACGAGCTGCAGGTCTATCGGACCTCGGAGATCTACGATGCCCAGCTGCAGAAGGGCATGGAACTGACGGACGCTCAGGTGGCCCTGAAGGTAATTCAGGTTCAGCCAGGTTTTGCCCAGGGCCGAATCGAGGTGGATGCCGGGCGGGTCAATATCCAGGCGGACGATGTTCTAATCGCCTGGTAATGCTCAGTCGTTGGGTAATGCTTAATCGTTGGGTAATGCCCTGAAGGCATCAGTTTAGGGTATCCGCTTGGATGTTCTAGAGCCGCCTGCACGGCTCCGCCGAAGGCGATTTTGTTGTCAGGTGCCGATCTATAGATTCTTAAAATAAGGACTGGGCTGCGTGCCAAAGGTGCTGTTCAGGCGTAAAGGCTCGGACAACACGGTGAAACAAAGGCAGCTTTCATCGTCGCCTGTATGAGGGCGCTGCTGTTCGTCCGGATCGACCATGATGAAATCGCCAGGCACATAGGTGCCGGTATCGTCCTGTAGCCCCCCCGCCAGAACCATCGTGAACTCATTCTTGCCCAGGATGCAGGGCGGAATTTCGCCGCCTTTGCATACATAGAGAAAGCTGACCCGGTGGGCTTCGCTTTCCAAGGACAGGGAAGCCGTATGCAGGCTGTCGCTGACCTTGGTCCAGCTCCGGACCTGGCCGGCAATACGCTGCAGCGGCCAGGGTACCTCGAATGATTCGCCATTGACCTTCAGGGTTGAGGAGCGCGGTGTGGCGCGCCGATCCCGGAGTTCCGGATGTACCTGCTCGTTGAGAATGCTCTGCAGCATCTCATTGAGGCTGCCGTCCAGTGTCGGCTCGCCATCCAGCAGAAGATTCATGAGTTGCTGCTCCGAGGTATTGGCCTCAAAGCGATCATAGCTCGCCTGGCAGCCCGGACAGAGACTGATATGGGTCGCTACCGCCAGGGCAAACCCATCGGACAATTCACCGAGGGCATGCGCCCGCAGTACGGCAGGGGAAGGATGATGTCTAATCATGGCTGTCGATATACTGCTTGAGTCGGTTAATCGCGAGTCTAATTCTTGATTTTACTGTCCCAAGCGGGATTTCCAACTCGTCCGCCACTTCTTGGTGGGATTTTTCCTCCAGGTAGAGCATCCGTACGATCTCCTGCTGTGTGGGAGGTAATTGCAGGTAATACTGCAGGACCTGCTCGGCTTCGATTTTATGCACCATGTTGGCGCTGCTGGTGATCAGACCGGCTTCTTCCAGTGATGGCCATAGGTCGTCCGCACTGATTTCATCTTTCAGGTGGAGCTGCTTGCGCAGCATGTCGAAGCGCAGGTTGCGGCAAATCCGGTAGACCCAAGTGGTGGTCGAGGCGCGAGTAGGGTCATACAGGTGGGCCTTCCTCCAGATCAACAGCATGGTCTCTTGCACCAGTTCCATGGCCTGCTGGTCGCTGACCATCTGGCGCCGGCTGAACTCGATCAGGCGCGGGGCGAAGTGACGAAAAACTCGAGTGTAGGCCTCGCGGTCACGTTCCTCGGCAATCAGACGCATGTCTTCAGCGAAGGCATCGGTGACCGGTACGCTGTCCATGGGGTCAGGATTTATCGGGTCGCGGGTGTGCTTAACCACTTTGGTCTGAGCTGTTTTTACCAGGCAGGCGGGACTATGGGGAGGCATCTGGCCCGCCTCCGCCCGTCCTGAAACTGACGGCTATGACATACTGCGTCTGCACTATAAGACTCCATGTCTGCAAACTTGATCGGTGTAGGGAGTTTTAGAGTGACCCTAAACAGAATTTAACTACTACGCAGGCTTTAACAACTACGCATCCTATACGTCACTCGTTGGCAATTGGATCACCTACGTTTGGTAAAGTTGCATCAAAATGTGATGTGGGAGGCACAAGCTGATGTAAATACGTCAGGGTGTGACGGTCGCTTCGAGAGCAGTTTAGGTGCTCATTGTTAGTCGCAGCAGGCCAAAGACTGCCAGGGTACTGAGCGCCAGCAGTGCCAGAACCAGTAGCGCTTGCAAGAATGTATTGGCACCAGGTTGCGGTGGTGGGGTTAGCTGTCGTTCGATGTGATTCTGCAGGAGGTGGACATTGCGTTCGTTCGCCTTCCAGTAAAAGTCGAACAGGTCGCCCAGTACAGGCACCAGGCCACCCAGGAACTCCACAAAGATATTGATCAGCATGCGTCCCAGCAATGACTTGGGGATGCGCAGGCGCACGGCTTCCATCACCACGTAGCTGGAAAGCAGCAGCCCGGCCAGGTCACCGACGCCCGGGATCAGACCGATGATGCCATCCCAGCCGACCCGGGCGCCGAGCCAGGGCACTTTGAATTTGCTGTCCATGGCTCGGGCAAAGGTTTGCAAGCGTTGCAGTGCTTGCTGATACTGGCGCTGCGTTTGTGGGTTCTGTCGTGCGGGTGTGTCGCGGGCAGGAAGGCGCGCCATATAGGGGAATCCTTTGTTGGTACCGGCCCAAGAATACAGCCTGGTGTTCGCGCCAGGCAATTGGGCGCGAGAGACGATTGACGGAATTGATTGGCGGCTGGTCGGGGGACTTATCGCGTTGGAACCGGTCCCGTTCTATGCTGGCGTCTTGCACACTGATGTTGTCAATCTACAAGGTAACCATTAAGCATTATGAAATTCAGGGCGGTGTTCCTGGCACTGGCGGTGGTCGTGCTGTGGCAAGGGTCGAATTGGATCGAGCAATGGTGGAATCAGCCACCACCGCTGGTGTTTCATTCGGATTATGAGGTCGTGTTGTTTACCACCGATGACTGCGCCGCCTGTGATCGGGCTCGGGATCAGCTGATCCGGTCCGGGCTGCGGCATTTTGAATACGACATCGACACCTCCGCCGAAGGGCTGGCCAAGTTTGACGCCCTCAATGGCCTCGGCGTGCCGCTGCTGCTGGTGGCGGACAAGGTCCTGCGCGGATATAACCCGCGCCACTGGGAGACAGCCTTGGCTGCCTATGCAGGAGCGGCGGATTAGCCGAGCGGCGCTCGAATATGGTGGCCTATGGAAGCAATGTTGCGAGTTTGGATATGGCTGTAGATGTCATGGAAGCGGTGCAGACGAGGAAGGCATAGATGCGGCGGACTATCGTTGGCTTTTATCTGGATGTCGAAGGCGACTGGGTTGCCCGGCTGGATTGTTGCCATGGCCAGCATGTGCGTCACCAGCCGCCTTTTGTGAATCGCCCCTGGGTGGTAACCCAGGCCGGCCGGGAGGCGATGCTAGGCTCGACCTTGGAGTGCGTGCGGTGTGACCGGTTGGAGCTACCGGCGGACCTGGTGTTGTATCGACGCACGCCGGTCTGCACGGCAGCCAGCATGCCGGTGGAATTGCGACAGGGTTATGCGACCCGAAGTGGAATCTGGTCCTGTATCCGCCTATTGGAAGGCGAGGCACATTGCCAGCTCGGTGCCCCCTTGTCCCGGACGTTGGCGCTGGAGCCCCTGTCCGAGGTGGCGGTTCCGCCCCAGGTGCTGCATTTGCTCCGCGCCGATCAGGTCGCACATTTCGCCATTGAGTTCTACACAACGCCAGATCTGGCGCAGGAATTGGCGGAGTCCGACGTGATTGGTTTTGAAGCAAATCCTAGCGCTGGTCGGTAGCCCGGAAGGCAGCTAGGGCGTATAGTTTCAACGGATGAGGCGATATTGGGAAAGTTCTCTACAGTATCTGTAGCATGATATTGTCTCACGATTGTGTGATGAGTTGAGTTGCGAGCACTGCGTAATCGATCTTTCCAACGGTTTGGTGGTCGGCCGGGAAGCAAGGGATTGGGGGGTGTCGCGAGGTGGCGTGGTCCGGGGATTTCCTGAGGGGCTGCGTTGGCGATAGACAAAAGGGATTTCATGATGATGGGAAATGAAACGGCTCTTCGGAAGGTACAACAACGGCCACGCAAGAGCCTGGCGTTCTTTCTTGGTTTCCTGCGGCGGCCCAAGGCGGTTGGCTCCGTTATTCCAAGTTCGCG
>CAYXVO010000199.1:4724-5819 GCA_964467875.1 uncultured Pseudomonadales bacterium
AACATCGTATAGTGGACGTGGCGGCCGTTGCCGGTGCCAAGGTTGTGGTGGAATTGGGACCGGGTACGGGAGGGACGACGCGCGCCATTCTGGATGCCCTTCCCGAAAAGGCCCGGCTGCTGGCTATTGAACTCGATCCGGATTTCGTGGACCTGTTAAAAAACGAATCCGATCCGCGTTTAATCGTGCATCAGGGTAGTGCGGCGGACATCCGCGAAGCCTTGCGGCGCCATGGCTTGCCCAGTCCCGATGTGGTCATTTCCGGGATTCCCTTTTCCACCATGCCGGATGAGCTGGGAACCAGGATTCTCAACGAAGTCTGGGCCAGCCTGGCGGAGAATGGTCGCTTTGTTGCCTATCAATTCCGAAACCGGGTTGGGCAGTTGGGTTGCAAGCTTTTCGGCAAGCCCGAGGTGGAGTTGGAGTTGCTCAACGCGCCGCCCATGCGAGTCTATCGCTGGCACAAGCGTGAACCTGTGAGCCGCGCCAAGTCGGCGTAAGGTTCATCTCGCCAGTCAAGAACCTAATAAGATGTGGATTCGACGTAGGATGATTCCTGCGTCGCCGAACTGAGAACCGACAATGGCGTTAAAGGCGACGGTCTTCAAGGCAGAGCTTCAAGTGGCCGACATGGATCGGCATTATTACCAGGATCATGCGTTGACGCTGGCACGTCATCCTTCGGAAACCGACGAGCGCATGATGGTGCGGGTGCTTGCCTTCGCCTTCCATGCCAGCGAGACGCTGACGTTTACCCGAGGGCTCAGCTCCGACGATGAGCCCGAGTTGTGGCAGAAGGGGCTGACCGGTGAAATTGACCTCTGGATCGAGCTGGGGCACCCGGATGAGAAGCGGATTCGCAAGGCCTGCAATCGCGCGGAACAGGTGTATCTGTACTGCTATGGTGGCCGCTCATCCGCCATTTGGTGGGATCAGTTGCATAACAAGGTGAGCCGGTTCGAGAACCTGAAAGTCATCAATCTGCCGGAACCCGCGGTCGAGGCACTGGCATCCATGGCCCAGCGCACGATGCGCCTGCAATGCAATATTCAGGACGGCCAGGCGTGGGTCAGCGATCAGCTCAATTCCGTGCAG